>JADLGS010000001.1 GCA_020849205.1 Candidatus Falkowiibacteriota bacterium
AAAATTACTATTAAAGATATCATGAATGATATCGCTAAGCTCCCAAAGCAAACGCGTATCGTCGTGATGTCGCCTTTGATTGTAAACAAAAAAGGAAAGCTCGATCCGGTTTTTGCTAAAATCAAAAAAGCGCATTTTCATCAAATTCGCGTTGACGGAAAACAGTATGCTATTGATGAAGTGGCGGGTGTTCATTTTGACGAGGACACTGCGCACAATGTAGATATTATTATTGATTACTTTTTCACCGAAGTGATTCGTCCAGAAAAGATGGAACAGTCGGATCTCTTTAAGGCGCTCAAGTCTGCGCTTGATTTGAGTAATGGTATGGTAAAAGTGATGCGCAAAGACACGAACGCGGAACAATTGTATTCTCAACATCTTTTTAATCCCACTACAGGAGAGTATCTTGCCGAAGTTGAGCTTCGTAGCTTTTCTTTTAACTCACCGTATGGCGCGTGCGCTCGTTGTACCGGTCTTGGCGTGGTGCAAGAAATTGATCCAACGCTTGTTGTATTTAATCCAAAACTTTCTGTACGCGAAGGAGCGATAAAAGCGTGGACTCGTCTTACTTCAAATCAACCAAAGAGTATTGATCTTTTGGATGCGGTCGCAAAAGCTCACAAAATTTCACTTGATGAACCGGTAAAATCATATTCTCCTGATGAACTTCACACTCTTTTGTATGGTAGCGGCGCGACTTTGTATCAAGTGGGTAACAAACAACTTTCATTTGAAGGTATCATTCCAATTTTAGAACAAAAATATCGTGAATCTGATAGTGAATATATTAAATCTGAAATTGGGGACTTTATGATTGAACATACGTGCCCTGCGTGTGATGGAAAACGTCTCAAAAAAGACAGCCTGAGCGTTACGTTTGATGGAAAAACGATTGCGGATCTTGTTAATATGGATCTTGTTTCATTGCTTGCGTATTTCAAAGAGGTTGATGCGCGTGTTAATAGCAAAACGAACACGCTTGGCGAGCTAGAAACTAAGGTGGCGCGACATATTTGCAAGGAAGTGGTAAAACGCGTCTCACATCTACTCGATGTATCGCTTGGCTACCTGACGCTTGATCGTAGCGCCGTGACGCTTTCTGGAGGTGAGGCGCAACGCATCAGACTCGCTAAGCAAATCTCTTCTTCACTTACCGGCATTGTCTATATTCTTGATGAACCATCAATTGGTCTTCATCAACGCGACAATGATCGCCTTATTAGCACACTTATCAAACTTCGAGATATTGGTAATACGGTTATCGTAGTAGAGCATGATCCTATGATCATGAAATCAGCTGATTTGATTGTTGACGTTGGACCGGGCGCTGGATCGTGTGGTGGTCATATTATTGCGCAGGGAAGTTATAATGACATTTTGAAAAATAAAAATTCTAATACCGGTAAATATTTGAGCGGCGCGCTCACCATCAAAAAGCCAAAAACTTTTCGCAAGGGTAATGGAAAGCATCTCAGCATTATTGGCGCTACGGAAAACAATTTAAAAGACGTAAGCGTTGATATTCCATTGGGAGTTATGGCTGCCGTGACTGGTGTTTCTGGATCTGGTAAATCGACTTTGATTACCGATATTTTGGCTCGCGCGCTTTCAAAACATTTTTATCGCGCCAAAGAACAACCTGGTAAGCACAAAGAAATTAAAGGACTTGAACATATTGATAAAGTTGTTTGGGTGGATCAAACTGCTATCGGAAAAAATCCGCGTTCAAATCCTGCAACCTACACAGGACTCTTCACCTACATTCGCGACATCTTCACGGAAGTGCCAGAAGCAAAACTTCGCAACTACGACGCAGGTAAATTCTCGTTCAATGTGGTAGGTGGACGTTGTGAAGCGTGTGCTGGAGACGGAATGATTCATATTGAGATGCAATTCTTGCCAGATGTATTTGTAGAGTGTGAATCGTGTCTTGGTAAGCGATACAACAAAGATGTTTTGGAGATTCATTATAAAGACAAAACAATCTCTGACATCCTCAACATGACCATCGATGAAGCGCTTAAGTTTTTTGACGATGTAGCGATCATAAAAGAGAAGCTCATGATTTTGGCTGATGTTGGTCTTGGGTATATCAGACTTGGGCAACCAGCAAACACGCTTTCGGGCGGTGAAGCGCAACGTATTAAGCTCGCAACTGAGTTGTCGCGACGCTCAACAGGCAAAACGCTTTATATTCTTGATGAGCCAACAACCGGTCTGCACTTTGACGATATCAACAAACTCCTTACGGTACTTAATCGTCTCGTGGAAAAAGGAAACAGCGTTTTAATCATTGAACATAATACCGATGTGATTGGAGCGTGTGATTACGTTATTGATCTTGGCCCTGAAGGCGGTGATAAGGGTGGTATGATTGTTGCAACAGGAACGCCAAAAGAAGTCGCAAAAGTAAAAACGAGTTTAACCGGAAAATATTTATAGGACACGGATACGCGGATACACGGATTCACTAACTATAACACAAACAAAAGTCACGATTTTCATCGTGACTTTTGAATTACTGCGTATCAACGAATCCGTGCATTCGTGTTTTTACTTTTCTTTTACAGACTTGAGGCGTTTGTCGTAGCTACGAGCGAAGTAGAGTTTTGCTCTGTTTACTTGCTTTGTGTCAACGAGTTCGATCTTGTCGATAAGTGGAGAGTAGAGAGGGTAGGTTTTTTCTACACCGATACCTTCAGTAACTTTGCGAACACAGAATGTTGCGCCTGTTTCTGAACCGTGTTTACGAGAAAGAATTAATCCTTCAAATACCTGCAAGCGTTCTTTTTCTTCGCCTTTGGCGTTTTGATCTTTAATCTTTTGGTGTACGCGTACGACCATACCAGGCTTGAGCTCGCTTGGAGTCACTGCCTTGTACTCGATTTTCTTGTCTTTAGACATATGGTTATTATTACTATTACTGCCCAGAGGTTTGTTAAGTGTCAAACATTCGTAGAATAGGGGTTGTTAAATGTAGCGGTATTGTAAGGTGTTTTGGTATTTTCGTCAAGTGTTTTGGACTGCCGTTAGGGTTGCATCGAGTGCCTCTTGTGGCGAGAGATGGGTAGTGTTTAAAACGAAGTCGTAAACGCTGGTATCGTGGATATTGAGGTTATAGTATTTTTGATACCTGAGGGCGTCAGAATGTTCACGTGTCGTGATACTTGTCATTACCTCTTGGAGCGTGGCAGTACCTTCCTCATCTCTTCGTCCTTCTTGTACATCTTTAAGAATTCGTTGTGCCGCGACCTCAATGTCGCACGTTACATAGATTTTGAATGCTGTAGGGAAGAAGTGATGCATCACTCTGCCTTCAAGCACGACGTTATCCTTACCAATCATCAGCTCTTTGATTTTGTTATCAACCTCAATATCGCCTTCGGGATGAGTTTGCGACCAGGTGTTGTATTCCTCGAGCGTGACGCCACGTTGCTTTGCGATTTCACGACGAATTCCGCCAACATAGATACGTTCAAATCCTAACTCTTTAGCGAGGTTTTGAGCGATAGTTGATTTTCCTGAACCTACGGTTCCTGTAACTGTAATAATCATGCGCGTGGGGTGAGTGTTGTAAGCAGTCGCTCAAGTTCTTTTGGAAGTGGCGCGTGGTACGTATGTGTCACGCCAGCTTTGTCGGTAAACTCAAGCTTTGTTGAGTGTAAGAATAAGCGATCCAAGTCTAAGTGTTCTTTGATGAATCGTTGTTTGTAAAGCTTGTCTCCAACTATTGGGTGATTAAGTGCGTTAAAGTGAGCGCGAATTTGGTGCGTGCGTCCCGTGTGAATCGTGACGCTTACCAAGGTGAAGTTTCGAAATCTTTTGAGTACGGTGTAACTTGTTAATGCTTCCTTTCCAAGTTCACTTCCTTGCGGATGCGCAGCCATACGCTTTTTTGTTGTTGAACGAGAAATACGCAAATCAATAATTCCACTATCTTGAGTTAATTCACCATGCACGAGCGCCGTATATTCTTTGTTGACTTTGCGATGACTAAACATCCACTTAAGCCACTCAAACATTTTTTGATTTTTCGCGACAATCATAACGCCTGACACTTGTTTATCAAGACGATGTACGATGCCCGGGCGAAGCGGTGAATCGCCAACTTTTTTGATAGTAGGGTAGGCAGCGATGAGCGCGGCAGCAAGCGAACCTTCTTCCATTTGCTCAGTTGGATGAACAATCATTCCCGCGGGTTTATTGAGAGTGATCCAATCCTGAGTTTCTTTGATAATAGGAAGCTTGATGCTTTTGTCTGCGACAAACTTTTTTACTTTAGTAGCTTCTTTTATGTCACTTTGCTTATACTCCACAATATCGCCTGATTTCAAAAAGTGGTGAGGGTTTGTGGCGTTACCATTAACGGTAACGAGATTGTTTTTGATAAGCGACTGTGCTTTGTTGCGCGCAATTTCAAGAGAAGCGACAAGAAATTTGTCGAGACGTTCTTTGGTTGGTTGTGTATAGGTGAGTTTCATGTGATTTATTTTACGCCTTTAAAATTTTTGAGGACATCCTTTTGTCGCTGTTCTTCTTCTTGTTCTATGTCTGGCGCTAACGCGATAAGTTCTTCATCAGTAAGTTTGTTGAGTTCGATGACGCGAGCTGATTGATGATCGATATTATTTTTTGATGGATCTTCAAGCACCTCGGCGAGCAACGCATTCTTGAGATGCTTGAGGCGGATGCTTGGTTTGATGTTTAATAGTTTCATCATAGCGTCTCCATCAAGAGCAATCATGTTTGGCGAAATTGGATCGGTGAGGAGAATTGCTACGCGCTGTTCGAGTTCTTCGAGCTTAAACGGTTTTGCTTTTGGTCGTCCCATGCCAATGCGATCACACATGCGAAGTCTCAAGAGATCATTAATATGTTCAGGACCTACTTTTACGATAAGACGTCGCACGCCAGCATCGCTCACTTCTCCTTGATTGTAGTAAAACATGTGATTTCTAACCAAGTGAGCGACTTTTTTGATGAAATCAACTGGATACTTGTATCGCTTGAGCGCGTCTTTAACCATTTTTTCTCCAACGTACTCGTGTTGATAGTACGTATCGACTCCGTTAATAAATTTTTGAGTTTTTGGTTTTCCGCAATCATGAAACAACGACGCCATGATAATTTCTAGACTATATCCTTTTTGATTAGCATACGAAGCAGCTTTCATGAGGTGCGTGTATACATCGTAGATGTGTGACTTTCCTTGAACAACGCCATAACCCTGCGCGAGCTCAGGAAAAAGTACCTCAAGCAACTTACTTTCTTTGAAATAGTTCATGCCATGTTCAAAATGAGGCGAGGTGAGAATTTTATTGACTTCCTGTTGAATGCGCTCTGGCGCCATTGAAGTAATGTGCTTAGATAGTTGCTGTATAACGATAAGTGTTTGAGGATCAATTTCAAAACCAAGTTGCGCGCTAAAGCGAACTGCGCGAAGCATGCGAGTGTAATCTTCTCCAAATCGAATTGCTGGGTCGCCAACGGTACGAATAATTTTTGCTTCGCAATCGGAGCTGCCGCCAAAAGGATCGATGAGCGCGCCGCTTACAATGTTGAGCGCCATGGCGTTGATGGTGATGTCGCGGCGCGCGAGATCGTGTTCGATAGGAAGGTGTGGATCGCTGTGAATTTTGAAATCGTGATACTTTCCTGTATTAAACGACTCTTCGGTTCGAGGAAGCGCGATTTCAAAAGCATTTCCTTCGTAACCAGTTGGTTTAAAAACAAAAACTCCAAATGATTTTCCTACCGCATTAATTTCACCCTGTTGAGACAAAAATGTTTCAAGCGTTGATTCGTCTACATTACGCACCACGAAATCCAAATCATTACTTTCTCTGCCAAGCATCAAATCTCGCACGCTTCCTCCAACTACAAAAACTTCTGCAGTAGTGTGCAGATTCAAAAGCTCCGTAATCCATTGTAGTGAAGTAGTTGCGAGTAACTCCTCACAATACTGCCTATATGAATGTTTCATGTAGGTAATATAGGGGA
>JADLGS010000002.1 GCA_020849205.1 Candidatus Falkowiibacteriota bacterium
ACTAGTTCAGTATTGCACAACTAGTAACTAGTAATTAGAAACCAGTAATTACTCTACACTATAAGCTTACGCCTAATGCCTAACGCCTTGTTTTAAAATGGATTTGTATTTCCGGCTAAAATCTCGTCCTTACCATCATTGTCTAGGTCAGCGGTAAAAACAAGCACTCCGTTGCGACCTGTTTTGTCGTAAGCAAAGAATCCTGGATTGATCAGCTCGCCTTTTCCGTTAAACATGCGTACATGCGATGAGCCGCCAACGCCAGCGCCAGTAATGATCTCATCTTTTCCGTCGCCATCAATATCACCAGCAGCGACATTAACACCACCACGAAAGTTTTTGTCATAGGCAAAGAATCCACCAGAAACAACTTTTCCTTCACCATTAAAGATGCGTACTTGTGGACCACCAAAATATCCCGCGCCAACAACGATGTCGTGTTTTCCGTTACCCTTGAAGTCAGCAAGCGCTACGTTCACGCCACCTTTGTATGATTTTGAATACGCATGAAAACCTTTATGCAATTCTTTACCATCAAGTGAATAGATTTTTACCAAAGGTTCAAAACCTTTTTTGGTTCCCGTGACGATTTCTTGCTTACCGTCTCCATTAACATCACCAACGTCAAAAGTAATTCCAAAATTATACTTGGTTCCATAAGGGTAAAACGAAGAGCGTACTGTCTTGTCGTTATTGTAAACAGTAATTTTTGATTTATCTGCAACAATTTTTTCGTACTTACCGTCATTTTCTATATCTGACAAAAGAATAGTGTTGTTTCCAAGGAAAGATTTGTCAAAGACAAAGAAGGCATTGCGTTGTGTCTGGTTGCCATCTTTGTCAAAAGATTTCATAAACGTACCATTATTGTACGGTGCGTTAGTAATCGTCGTAATTCTTTTTTGTAAAACTATCCCGTCTTTTGAATTAAGGGTAAGTTTTTTGATGATTGCGCCATTGTTAAAAGCAGGGTCTTGAATACCTTTGATTTTTTCTAACTCAGTTTCAAGTGTAATTGTTTGCGCAGTGTCAGTAGAATTAATATACACCACGCCATTTTCATATTCACGTCTCCATACGCCAGTTTCAACTTTTTGAGTCCCTGTTTTGATATTTACTCCAGCATCAAGTGCCTTGCCCAAAAAGACATTGTATTCGTCATACCACCAAAGTGAGCGATGTGATTGATCACCAACGGTAAACGAATAGTATCCATCGCCAAGAAGCGTTGTTCCAAGCGTAAAGCGCATTCCTTGTAAATTACCGGTAGCGTTATCGACGTTGTTGTTGTTCGCGTTAATGATATACAACTTTGGGTCATTAACGATGTTGTTATTGAGGTATCCTTGAAGTGAACCAACCCAACCTCCTTCTTGAGGGCGGGGGAAGTGTTCGTGTAAGCGACCATTTAATTTATCATTATAAAAATTTGTGTTCGTATTTGCGACAATAATTTTTTGCGGAGCAAGCGCGCGAGTTGTTTGAATTAATTTCAAAACTCCTTCTTGCCATTTTTGATTCACAAAATTGGCGTCATCATTGGTGCCGTTGTTATCGATGTCGATTTGTCCAGATGCCCAGTTGATATTATCAAAAACATTATCATAAAAAACTCCGTCAAATACATTATTTGAAAGATAGCGTGTTGTAACTTCATTTGCTAACCACTGAGAATATTGTTGGCCATTAAAAGTTTTTGAAGTAGAGGAAATGTTTACCCACTGCGCGCCTGGCCATGTTGAAATTTTATTTTTTTGCGCAGAGTAGAGCCAGAGATCGTTTGAGTCAACTTTTTCTTTTATGTCTTTAAATAAATTTCCATTTTCAATAGGAGTGCTAAAAGTTGTTGCTTCGTTTGAAACAACGTACACGAGAACTACAATTTTTGGATTCAAAGATTTTAACTCAGTTACAGCGGTTGGATAGCGCGAGTATGCGGCGTTTGAAATAATGACAACGTCCCACTCAGATAATTTTTGAATCTTTTCTTTGGTTAAATCCCAATCAAGGTAATAATTGGCTAATTTTGGGAATGATTTTGGTAATTCAAGCGCAGAAGCTGGCGAAACAAAAACACCAGTAATCAAAATTACGGCTAATATTAGTGAGATATATTTAGTAATTCGATGTCTCAGCATGTGTATATATTAGCACAAAAATAAGAAAATGTCAATTTCATGAGTTCTTTGATAAATGGTATACTGCTTGTAATAAAAAGCAAACACAAAACAAAATGTCAGCACCATTACAACAATTTATTAACGAAGATGATTACAAAGGGGTTCAAGAGGATGAGGATCCTTTTCTTGATGAGTTTATTTCAGGTTCAGCAGGGGCCTTTGCGCACACGAGCAATGATTTAGTTGGATTATTTGGTAAGCAAAGAAAGATAATCAAGTTTGATTCAACTTTTGATATTTTTCATTCTGGTAAAAAGATTTTGGTAAACGGACAAGATCTTACGTCACAATTAAAAACAGCATACGACCTCAAGCGTGAAGAGATAGATCGCAGAGCAAGATTTACACAAGTGCGAAGCAAAGGAACAAGTAATGCGGAAGATGCAGACTTCGCCGGCAAGGAAGCCGAGTTTGTTGCCAAGTCGTTATTTTTTGGAAATCCAATGCTTGCGCAAATAAGTTTCCCATACATGAAAATGGCACTGCCTTCGAATTATGATGAATTGTATAGCGGAGCAGATATGGTTGGTGAGATTCAGCGCAATGACGCACCTCCCGTCCGCATTGTTGTTGATGTAAAATCAAGTGAAACAGGTTTCAAAAGTGCAGTTACAGAAATACAAAAAGGTTTTGCACCAGATGTATTTGAAGGTTTGATGGGGATGCAAACGCAATCAGGTGAAATTCTAATTCGACCAGATAATGTACTCTTTGTTTCATTTTATATTCCCCGCGAAGCTACTCAAAAAATGTTTGAATTATTGCGACTTACCAAAAATATTAAAATTATACCAGCAAATGAATTTAAAAAGATTTTAGGAGATGCTGTTAAAAATATTTTAGACGTACTTTCTGATCATGGGAATTATATTTTAGCAAAAAGAAAAGAATTACCTGAACATAAAGAGCAATTAAAAAATACACTGGGGAATATTATAACCGCTATCGAGTATTTTCGAGGAATACAAAGAACAGTTCAGAGAATAAAATAATAAAATGAAAAGCGCCTCAGTGTGAGGCGCTTTTATCCTGGGTTATTTGATTGTGAATTAGCTACAACGCATCGGCTCCATTTGCCATGTGCGATAGAACTTATCTCTTTGTCCGGGCTTTTCATTTGAGCCGAATAATATGCCTCGGCTTTGATTATATCGCCGTCAAAAGCATCGCTTATTTCCTTGAGCTCCACGTTGAATTCATCTACAAATCCTTGCATTTTCGCATCATTTGCAGCCTGCTTTCGGGCATAAGCTGTATCAAGAGGAATTACCTCAGCATCAACTTTAGTAGCGTCCCTTTCAGCATTCATACAATGTACCTCCTTTCTCTACCTGCAAAATACCAAGGTTAGCAGAATGTGTCAAGTGAGCGTTGTGTATCATGTCAAATGCGACATAGCGAATTCCTTAGGAGTTTGCATGTTTAGGCTCATATGAGGTCGCTTAGTCATATAATAATGAATAAATTCATCCACACGACGTTGCACCTCTTTGAG
>JADLGS010000003.1 GCA_020849205.1 Candidatus Falkowiibacteriota bacterium
ACTGATTGTGTTCCTGATGATGTAGAAAAAAATTTAGATACAAATAATGACAGTGTTCTTGATTTTTTGGATCCGGGGACCGGTTCGAATTATCGATATGTTATAGTGTATGAGCATATTAACTACAAAGGTAGGTATGAAATTTTTTCAGCAGACGATTATTATTTAAAGGATAATATCATAGGCAACGATTCGATTTCATCTATAAAACTCGTTAATCTTGATGCTGTGTACGTCTATGAACATATTTTACTTGGCGGAAAGAGTGAAAAAATTTCATCGAACGTGAGTGATATGCAGAAATTAGGGATTGGAAATGATGTTATTTCTTCTCTCAGCTTTCAACAACGACCTCTTTTACTCACACTTTCTAGTCCACTCATAGTTACGTATTCAAAAGAATCGTCACAAGGAGTTCGAGGAGTGTATAATACATTTTCAACAAGTAATACAACTTTATATCCTTACATTAAATCACTGCAATTATTAACTAAAGGTGTATTAAAGCTATTTAGTGAGATAAACTTTAAAGGTGAAGTTAAGGTTGTGACGAGTGATGTGACTAATACATTTGCACTTCCAATATCACAAATCAAATCATTTCAAATTGACAAAGAAATTCAAGGCGGGGATTTGATTCGTGGTGAATCAAAAAATACTGTGTATTACGTTGGAAGTGATTTCAAAATACATCCATTCGTTAATCAATTTATTTATAAATCATGGTTTCCGACATTTGCTACTGTTATGACGATTGCAGATGTGAAAATGAATCAATTTTTAGTGGGCGAAGCGGTTTGGTATCGCCCTGGTTCATTAATTAAATCCATAGATTCACCGCGTGTGTATGTTGTTGGCCGTGATAATACTATATATTCAATAAACAATGAAGCCACTGCAAGGATTTATTTTGGCGCTTCATGGAATCAAAATATATTTACAGTCACACAAGAAGAAATTGAAAGAAAGGTGATTGAGGTTTTGAGTGATGAAAATTTTAATTCCTTACTAGTTGCTCATATCGATCAAACGTTATAAAATATATCTACTATGAAAAAATCAACAATTATATTAGGGGTTATCGGTCTTTTACTCATCGGATGGTTTATCTATTCTGGATCTACTAAAGTTGCGTATACGCTCCCGGCAGGCGAGCGTCCGTTTAAGGGTCGTGGCGATGCGTCTATTGTGATCACTGAGTTCTCAGACTTTCAGTGTCCAGCATGTAAAGCGGCGCAAAGTTTGGTGCGTGATCTAGACTCAAAGTACGGCGCAAACATCAAATTTGAGTACAAACATTTCCCACTTACTTCAATTCACCAATACGCATACGACGCGGCGCTTGCTGCAGAGTGCGCCAACGATCAAGGAAAGTTCTGGGAGTATCATGATTTACTCTTTGGATATCAACCAAATCTCAATGACGCTAATTTAATGAAGATTGCGACAGCGCTTGAGCTTGATACTGCACAGTTTGAAGCGTGCCTTGATAATGAATCACGTCGTGACGTGGTAGAGGGTCATCTCAAAGAAGCGCAGGATTTACAGCTTCGTGGTACGCCGACGTTTTTGTATAATGGCGTAGTCGTGGAGGACAGAAGTCAATTGGAAAATATGATTAAAAAGGATCTTGGTCTTTAGGATGTAGTAGAAAGGATATAGAATCAAACAAAAGAAAAAAGTGTATAAGTGTTAAACATTTAAACACACCCCTCCTAACAGGAGGGGGATTGGGGGAGGTATTATGTGCCAATATTAGACAAAGTCAAGGTGTAAAACCTTGACTTTTTTGTTAAAATGTGATAATATAACACTATTGAAACGCACATTTAACCCCGCCAAAAGCGGGACAATATGGAGTGTATATGAAAAATGTAAAATCGTTGTTTGCTGGTATTTTCTTCTGCCTGATTGCGGTTGCGTACTTCACGGTGTCGGAACTACTTCCGCGTGAAGTATTTCCTGATGACTCAGTTATTTACGGTGTCATGTTCTACGGTTTTGGCGCTGTTATGACGGGCATGGGGATCTATGGCGTGCTTGCATCGAATTATTTTTCTCACGGGCGTAAGCTCGGCGGTGGAATGTCTGGTGGGGAATTGTTACTCACGACTCTGACATATCTCACCGCTTCGATGGGAGTAGGAATGTTTGGCGCAGCGATTGTGCTCGGTGGACTGCTGTTCACAGAGCAGGAAGTTGCGGCGAACAGTCGCATGCTGAATGAGATGATCGTCGCCGGCTTTGTTTCTATCGTTTCTGCGCTGATTATGGCACGTCGACTCGAAGACGAGCGGAAAATAAGCCGCAAAATTCCTACCGTCGCCGACGTTATGGCGACGATGCGCTAAATTTGTTCTGGTCCGACCCCGACCCCCCTAATAGGCCGTGAGGGCCGCCCCGCTACACCAGCGGGGTCTTTTTTATTCACCCCGAAGCCGAGCTTAGGGGCGCCCCTAAGCTCGGCTTAGGGGTAAAAATCCTGTATACTTACTCTATTGGTTTATACCTTTTTTTCCCAACCTATAACCTCCTATTCTATGTCTCCAAATCCCATCGCCCTTAATCTCGGCGTAGTTCAAATTCATTGGTACGGACTTTTGATTGTGCTTGGTGCGGTACTAGGGAGTTACGTTGTAATTGTATTAGCGCGTCGCAAAGGAATAAGTAAAGATACCATTTTAGATCTTGTATTTTATCTTGCCATTTTTGGAATTCTAGGCGCGCGACTGTATTATGTTTTATATGACTTGCCATATTACCTGGCGCATCCAATTGAAATCCCACTTGTCTGGCATGGAGGGCTTGGAATTTTTGGTGCGATTATCGCAGGTGCTCTCACGACTTATATTTTTTGTAGGATCAAAAAGATTTCTTTTTTTGTCATGACAGATCTTTTGGTCTTCGGTCTTATCATAGGACAAATTTTTGGCAGGATGGGAAATTTTTTTAATCAAGAACTGTATGGCGCGCCAACGACGATGCCGTGGGGAATTGCAATAGACTCCGCGCATCGTATGCAAGGATTTGAAAATTTTACGCACTTTCATCCAACATTTTTGTATGAAAGTATATTAAATTTAACTGCCCTAGGAGTGATGTGGGTTGCGCAAAAACAAACGAAGGGGCGCGCGGGAGTTGTCACAGGAGTGTATTTTATAATGTATGGAATCATCCGCGCATTCACTGAAACGCTTCGCATTGATTGGTCACCGGAGGCGCTTGGGATGCGTGTAGGTTTTTGGTTTGCAAGTGGCGCGATTCTCGTTGGTGTTTTACTGATTATTCAAGCACTCACTTATTCATTCACACGTTTGTTTCGTGGTATAATATCGAAATGAACGAAACCTCATTGTTTGAATGCAGGAATGTTACAATTAAATATGATACGGCGCAGATTGTTTCTGACGTGAGTTTTAGCGTTGCGCTTGGAGAGGTGGTTGCGATTTTGGGTCCAAATGGCTCGGGTAAATCAACTCTTATTAAAGCGCTTTTGGGACTCACTCCTATTGCTAGCGGAACAGTTCAATTTTTGGGAGAGGAAGTGTCATCGAATTTGTTGCAGCTGGGATATCTTCCTCAACGCTTTGATTTTGATAAAACATTGCCTATAACAGTAGATGAATTTTTGCGATTATTTTTGCACACGTCGACAGATGAGTCGGCTATCGATTCTTGGTTGGCGGAGCTTGGCGTAATGGATTTGCGTCACTCGCAACTTGGTGAGTTGTCTGGTGGTCAGTTGCAACGCGTCAATATTGCGCGAGCGCTGTTGAATTCTCCGCAACTTTTGATTCTTGATGAGCCAGAGGCTGGTATCGACGCGAGCGCTGAGCGTAATTTATATGAGACTATTGTTCATCTCAAAAAGCATCATCAAATGGGTATTATTTTAGTCTCTCATGAAGTTGATATGGTGCATGATTTTGCGGATCGTGTTGTGTGTCTCAACAAATCACAGGTGTGCTATGGCGTACCATCAAAAGTTCTTACCAAAGATATGCTTGAGTTGTTGTATGACGGCGGACTTCATAAACATCAACACGATCACTAACTATGATTTTTGATTTACTACAATACAGCTTTGTTCAACGCGCTCTTCTTGCTGGAGTAGTGCTCGCGTTGTTATACGCGGTACTGGGTGTTTTTGTTGTCGTTCGAAAAATGTCTTTTTGGAGCGAGGGGATTGCTCATGCATCGCTTGCCGGTGTCGCGGTAGCCCTTATTACTGGAACACAACCATTACTCGTTGCGCTTGTTGTTGCTGTGCTTTTTGCTATTCTCATGACTCAACTTGAAAAGCGCACCAACCTTTCTTTTGATACGCTTATCGGAGTATTGTTTACTTCTTTTATGGCGCTGGGTTTAGTGATTATGAATCAGGTAAGTGGCTATCAAGCAGAGCTCGTGAGTTATTTATTTGGAAACATCCTTACTATTTCATATGTAGATTTGGTTATTACGATTGTCATGACTCTTGTCGTATTAGCGTATGTAATGAAATACAACAAAACCCTCACAACTCTTTCACTCAACAAAGAAGTGTCGCAAGTACAGGGGATTCGTAGCGATCTTCATGAACAGTTGTTTGCTATCGCGCTTGCTGTTGCTGTTGTTCTTGGCGTAAAACTTGTTGGAATTATATTGGTAAGCGCTTTATTAATCATTCCTCCAGCTATCGCAAAATTAACATCGCGTTCGTTTTATGGATTTCAAATGCACGCGGTTATGTGGTCGCTTCTTATTGTTGTTGTGGGGTTGTTAATTTCATTGCTCTATAATCAACCATCAGGTCCTGTAATTATTCTTACTGGTTCGGCGCTTTTTCTCCTCACCGTTGCGCGTAATCACATGAAATAATAATTAACGTCATGCATCAAGAAATGAAAAAACCCCCGAGCGTAGTCGAGGGGTTTTTGTGTGATTTACCAGACGATTTTGACGTTACGGCGAAGTGATCGAATGGATGGTTTGTAGGAAACCTTCAATCCAGTGAAGTTGAATAGCTCCATCGGGTATGATTTCTCTCTCTTTGCGTTCGATCACGGTGAGGAGAGTTTTTGCAATCATGTGTCGTTGCGCGTGTTCATATTCAGCGACTTGCTTGGGGTGCATGACGCGAAGAATTGCCCATGCCTTCGTTTTGATGTCGCGCTCGAGGATGTGTTGAGGTTGCTTGAGTCGATACACTACTTCATTAATAAGTATCGCGCAATCATCAACGACTCGATCTTCGCTAGCGATATATGAGTGAGTAAAGAGGCAGGCAAGTAGGTTGGGGTCATGAGCTATCTCAGCAACATCTTTTTCTTCATACTGAGATTTTGCGAATTCACAGAGCTCATAAGGAGAAATAGTTTCGAGAAGTGTGTTGAGATGCCCTTCGTATACGCCAGCTTCAATGTCGTTTTCTGCGCTAGCATGAGCCACGTGTAAATATGCCAACCATAGTCGTTTGTCCATACGCGTTCCTTGGGAAAAATGTCCGATTATTACTTAACCATAATCCAATACACAGCTCGTGTCAAGATGTGCTATACTGTACTTATATGCATAAACTAAACGTATTAAAAGGAGTTGCGGGAGGTGTAGTAGCAGGGCTTGTACTTGGCTATATTTTTGGACACACTTCACAGCTCGTTGTAGTTTGTGGCGCTCTAGGTATTGCCGTTGCGCTTGGAATGAAGCGTGCGTAATGCGCATCGTCACATGGAACGTTAACTCAATACGCACACGTCTTTCACAGCTACAAACGTGGTTGTCAGTGAGACATTATCCTGAGATTGTGTGCCTACAGGAAACAAAAGTTGTTGATGAACTGTTTCCTCTTTCTGATGTACAAGCAGTAGGGTATACTGCCGAGTTTTTTGGTCAAAAATCGTACAATGGCGTATGTATTCTTTCGCGCTTTCCCATGAGTGATGTGGTCAAAGGAATTGGTCAGCCTACGATCGATCGTGAAGCGCGAGTGATCAGTGCGACTATCAAAGATTTTCGCATTATTAATGTGTATGTTCCCAATGGACAAGCGCCAGGGAGTGAAAAATATGCATGGAAATTTGAATTTTTTAAAGCGTTGCTTGAATTTATTCGAGCGCAAAAAAAACTCTATCCAAAATTAATTGTCTGCGGAGACATTAATATCGCTCAT
>JADLGS010000004.1 GCA_020849205.1 Candidatus Falkowiibacteriota bacterium
CTACTCATCAAACTCACAAAAGATAAACGAAGAGCTCATGGCGACTTGTTGCGCATCTGGGGTGTTGTTGATACAAATGGCGTAGTTTGCGCTGGACTTGCCGTCCTAGACGTACCCGAGGCAAGCGTTTCTGTTCATACTTCTGCATTCACACTCAAAGATGTCGCTCCTTCGTTTGCTGGAACCGCTTTAATTGATTATTGGTTTGAACATGGTCTCAAACAAAAATTCGCAAGACTTGATTTTGCGATTATTCGATCAAAATACGACCCTGCTTCATGGGAAGGTTACTCTCAGTTCAAGAAACAGTTTGCGCAAGATCTCATTTTATTCAAAAAGCCTCTACTGACGTTTCGTATGCCGTATAAGAAAATTAATTAGTTGATCAGTTAATTAGTTAATTAAAAAACAGCCGTTGGTAAACGGCTGCTTGTATGTCTAAGTGAGCACAGCGACGCCACGACCACAGCTCCACTCTCGGACGTAACCGATAGGAAGCGCGACATGATGTTGAGAATAAGGAACATATAAACCAGCAGGATTTGAAGTGACAAGGTGAGTCACTTGACGCCTACCCGCTTCACCGTCAACTAATGTATACCCGTAGCCATAGACGAGAATCAAATGTCCTGACGTTGGTTGAGTACTTCTCCAGCGTAAAGTATTGATTTGCGATCCAACTGACAGCAAGAGCGCGTTATCGGCGTCAAGCAAACCAACAAGCGCTTCATCGGTTTCGATGCCGCGAAATGGAACAGCTGGTAATCCTGTACGACGTAAAATAAAGGTGGCAAGATCTTTGTGAAAAGCGCCAATCCATTTACGCGTTGAGGATTTCTGCGACATAGGCAACGAGGCGTAATCTGGATTTTCACGGTAAACACCGCGCTTACACGCATCTTTAAAAAGATTTTTGAGATCGGGATCACCTCCCTGAGCCCGTCGAATCATCGCAAGACTGCATAGAGCGCACCAGTTCCATCTCGGTTGCGCGTAATCACAAAAAACATTTTTGCATTTCATTTCTAAATCCGTTTGCAGTGGATTTTCAAACTGTGGTACAAAAATATTGTGAATTTTATCTTTGTTAACCCAAGTTTCAAATAAAGGTACGTAGTGATATTGTGACTGTGTTGTCATTCATTACCTCCAAAGAAATGTTAGCAGGTGGATGAGGAAATGACAATATGAATAAAGAAAATTACAAATTCTAAAGCCTAAAGACTAAAATCTAAATCAAATCTAAACACTAAATTCTAACCCTAATTTAGAGTTAAGTTTAGAATTTAGTCTTTTGTTTAGAGTTTAGAACTTAGAGTTTAGAGTTTGTAATTACAATCCCTCTTGACACAATCTAAGAATACCTATATTATGTGGGCATAAATGTAGGAGGCTTAGTAATCCAAATATGGACAGAACAGCCGATCGCACTACTGCATACTTCCCCGCATACATACTATGCCGGCTGTATCAGATAGTGCTTTGCACTATTTTTAATTTATTAGTTGACAGTTATAAGTTAGCAGTTATCAGCGTTCATTCGTGGCGCTCATTTCTCTCTACTTACAACTGACAACTTACAACTAACAACTAAGTATATGCCAAAACGTCGCATCAACAACAAGAAGCGTGATTCAAAACGCTTCGCGCAAGCAAAATCAAAAATTGATTTTTCAAAGACTTACAGCATCGCAGATGCAGTAGCGCTTGCAAAAGAAACATCGACTACAAAATTCGATGCTTCTGTCGAACTCCATGTTAACCTCGACATCGATCCAAAGAAAGGCGATCAATTGATTCGTGGTACAGTAACGCTCCCTCACGGTACAGGTAAGAAAATCGCTATTTGCGCAATCGTGCCTGAACAATTTCAAAAAGAAGTGAAAGCCGCTGGCGCAACAGTAGTTGGCGGAACTGAATTAATCGATGAATTAGCTGCTGGACGCAAAATTGACTTTGATATCGTGGTAACAACTCCAGACTTCATGAAGGATATGGCAAAAGTGGCAAAGGTACTTGGTCCAAAAGGAATCATGCCTAATCCAAAAACAGACACAGTAAGCTCAAATCCTGCAAAAACAGTTGAACAACTTTCAAAGGGTAAAGTTTCTTTCAAAAATGACGCTAGCGCTATTGTACACGCAGTTGTTGGTAAGGCGTCATTTACACCAGCAAATCTCGCCGACAATATCGAAGCTTTTATGGACGCTCTCAACAAGAGTAAGCCAGCGACAGTTAAGGGTATCTTGGTAAAATCATCTTACCTCACAACTTCAATGGGTCCAAGCATCAAAATTAATGCGTAAATAAAATTCGCTCCGATGAGGAGCGAATTTTTATTGGCAATTTTCGTTTTGCATGATACCATTATGGTACTAAAAATGCTTATCCACACCCCATGATTTTTTCCGACAAAGACATCTTGGACGCGATCGCCTCAAAGCGCATCGTCATCACCCCAGAGCCAAACTACGAAACACAACTTGGCTCATGCTCAATCGACTTAACGCTCTCACCAGAGTTTAAAGTTTTTAATCGTAGTAAAATTGCCTACGTAGATCTCAAAAACCCAAACATCAGCGAAGATCTCATGAAAAATATTATCGTTGGTCCCAATGAACCATTTATCATGCAACCTGGCGACTACGTTTTAGCTATTACTAACGAGCATCTCGAAATCGCCGATGATTTGATTGGTCGTATTGAAGGTCGTAGCTCACTTGGCCGTCTAGGTATCATTGTACACGGCACGGCTTCAGTATTTGATCCAGGATGGCGTGGACGCCCTGTAATGGAACTTGGAAATCTTGGAAATGTTCCAGTCGCTTTGTATCCGGGAATGCGTATCTGCGCCTTCACATTTGAAGAGCTCAAATCACCTACAACCAAACCATACCACAAAAAAACTAACGGTAAGTACGTCAATCAAAGCGCGCCCCTCACCTCAAAACTTGCTGACGAATTTAAACAATAAATTTTTGTTATGAACGTAGAAATTTTTAAACTTCGCCCCGATGCAGTAATCCCATCGTATCAAACTACTGGCGCAGCTGGTTTTGATTTTGAAACACTCGATGAAATTATTATTGAGCCAAATTCAATCGCATTGATTCCAACAGGGCTTGTTATCAAAACTCCTCAAAACTACATGCTCGTAATCTCGCCTCGAAGCTCGATGCCAAAAAAGACAGGGCTTCGCATGCCACACTCAATTGGTGTCATCGATAGCGATTACTGTGGACCAGCTGATGAAGTAAAAATTCAGGTACATAATCCCACTCAAACCCCTATCATTATCGAAAAAGGACAAAAAATCGCGCAAGGTATTTTTGTTCCAGTTACACAAGCTCAATTTGTCGAAATAGCTGAAAACAATAATACAACACGAGGTGGATTTGGATCTACGGGAAAGTAGTATGAAACAATATCTTGATCAATTAAAATTTATATTAGAAAACGGAGAAGAAAAAACAGATCGGACCGGCACTGGAACGATTTCTGTTTTTGGTATGCAAGCTCGATACGATCTTCGAGAAGGATTCCCCCTTGTAACAACAAAAAAGACTCTCATTAAATCAATTATCCTTGAATTGCTTTGGTTTTTACGCGGATCCACAAACACCAATGATCTTGGTTGTGGAATTTGGGACGCATGGGCAAAAGAAGATGGTAGCCTTGGTCCTGTCTATGGTTATCAATGGAGAAAATGGGAAAAGTTTGTTGAAAATGCTGATGGCACATTCACCAAAACTCATGTTGATCAGATCGCTCAAATTATTGATATGCTCAAAAACAAAAAAGATTCACGGCGCATCATAGTTTCTGCGTGGAACGTGGCTGATATCGATAAAATGGCGCTCCCTCCATGCCACGCCTTTTTTCAACTTAATGTCGCTGGTGATTTTGTTGATTTGCAACTATACCAACGCAGTGCTGATATGGCGCTTGGTGTGCCGTTTAATATTGCAAGCTATTCCCTTCTCCTTATGATGCTTGCACAAGAAACTGGGCTCACTCCACGGTA
>JADLGS010000005.1 GCA_020849205.1 Candidatus Falkowiibacteriota bacterium
AGGAAGGAGACGTTTCGGCTTATATTCCAACAAACGTAATTTCAATTACAGATGGTCAGATTTATCTTGAATCAGATTTATTCAACTCTGGTATCCGTCCTGCGGTAAACGTTGGTCTTTCGGTATCAAGAGTAGGTGGATCTGCTCAAATTAAAGCAATGAAAAAAGTTGCTGGTACCCTCAAGCTTGACTTGGCGCAATATCGTGAACTTGAAGCGTTCTCACAATTTGGTTCTGATTTGGATGAACAAACAAAAAAATTACTCGAACGCGGAAAACGTTCAGTTGAATTACTTAAGCAAGATCAATATTCGCCACTTGTCGTGCAAGATCAGGTATGTGTTTTGTATGCGCTTACTCGCGGGTTCATGGACGCTGTTGCCGTAGATTCAATTAAAAAGTTTGAATCTGGTCTTTTGGACTATGCGCATGCGCAAGTACCAGAGTTTTTTAATGACATTGTAACGACTGGTATGTATTCAGAAGCATCTGAGGCAAAATTAAAAGAAGTTATTTCGGAGTTTGTGACGCAATTTAATGCTGTCCAATAATTGATTGTATGAGTGGTACTAAAGAACTCAAAAGAAGAATAAAATCCATCAAGAATACCAAAAAGATTACGAAGGCAATGGAGCTTGTCGCCGCCTCAAAAATGAGACGCGCTGTAGCTACTACTGTTGCATCTCGTAATTACGCGGTTGCTGCTTGGCAGGTGCTCAATGCGATCAAAGATTTGGACAGCGTTGACCATCCATTTTTGAACACAAGTGATCCAAAAAATGTATTAACAATAGTTATTACATCAAACAGAGGATTGTGTGGCGCCTACAATACGCAGGTAATCAAAAAAGTGATTGGATATTCTAAACAAGAATCATCTGAGGTTGCGCAAAAGTATATTGTTGTGGGAAAAAAGGGGAGCGCGGCAAGTCAACGAATGAAATTGGATGTTGTTGCAAGTTTTACCGATCTACCTGAAACAATATCGCTACGCGACATCAAACCTATTGCGCAGTTCATTATCGATGAATTCAAATCAGGAAGTTATGATCACGTGCAAGTTGCTTATACTGACTTTGTCTCAGCGCTTGCTCAAAAACCTCGACTCAAGCAACTGCTACCACTAGAAGTTTCAGAGTTACGCTCAAGCATTGAATCACTTGATCCACATGATCATAGTATTGAAACAGATACGCGAGAATACATCTTTGAACCACAAGCATCAGAATTGCTACCCGAGCTTGTAGAAAAGCTCATTACGATGGAGTTGTATCAATTCTTTCTTGAATCAAGCGCTTCTGAACAATCTGCTCGTATGATGGCAATGAGAAACGCAAATGAATCAGCCACTGAGATGATCGCGGATCTCACACTCGTCTTTAACAAAGCGCGTCAAGCAAATATCACAAAAGAAATTTCAGAAATTTCTGCGGGTATGGCCTCAGTAGAGTAAACCAAGAAATCAATTAATCATGAAATCAATATGAACAATATAGGAAAAATTAAACAAATTATCGGGCCGGTCGTCGACGTGAGCTTTGAAAAAGAGCTTCCAGCGATCTACAACGCGCTCGTAATTAAACAAGGCGACTCACAACTCGTTCTTGAGACGCAACAACATATTGGCGACAACAGTGTGCGCGCAGTTGCTATGGGAACGACTGATGGTCTTTCTCGTGGAACTGAGGTAGTAGACACAGGAGCGCCTATCTCTGTTCCAGTAGGCAAAGAATCACTTGGTCGCATTTTTAATGTACTTGGTGAAGCGATTGATGAAGCAGGAGTTGTATCAACAAAAAAGAAGTTGCCAATTCATCGTAACGCTCCATCGTTTATCGAACAATCAACAAAAACAGAAATTCTGGAAACTGGTATCAAAGTTATTGACCTTATTTGTCCAATCGTAAAAGGTGGAAAGGTGGGTCTCTTTGGTGGTGCCGGTGTAGGTAAAACGGTTGTGATTCAAGAGTTGATTCACAACATCGCGCAAGAGCACGGAGGATATTCTGTGTTTGCGGGTGTAGGTGAACGTACTCGTGAAGGTAACGATTTGTATCATGAAATGAAAGATTCTGGCGTTCTTGATAAGGTTGCCATGGTTTTTGGACAAATGAATGAACCACCTGGAGCTCGTTTACGCGTTGCCTTGTCTGGATTGACTATGGCGGAATATTTCCGTGACGAAGAAAACAAAGACGTATTACTCTTTATCGACAACATCTTCCGCTTTACGCAAGCTGGTTCAGAGGTGTCTGCGCTTCTTGGTCGTATTCCTTCTGCTGTAGGTTATCAACCGACTCTTGCTTCAGAAATGGGTAACATGCAAGAACGTATCACTTCAACAAATAAAGGTTCAATTACATCGGTTCAAGCTGTGTACGTTCCTGCCGATGACTTAACTGACCCTGCTCCAGCAAATACGTTTGCTCACTTGGACTCTACGGTAGTACTTAATCGTTCACTTTCTGAACTTGGTATTTATCCTGCTGTTGATCCACTTGACTCATCTTCAACTATCCTTGATCCAAACATCGTTGGAAAGGAGCATTATGAGGTTGCTCGTGAAGTACAAAGAATTTTGCAACGCTACAAGGATCTACAAGATATCATTGCGATCCTTGGTATGGAAGAATTATCAGAAGCTGATAAGCAACTTGTGGTACGCGCTCGTAAGATTCAAAAATTCTTGTCACAACCGTTCTTCGTGGCTGAACAATTTACCGGCGCGCCGGGTATGTATGTACCTCTTGCCGACACAATCAGATCATTCCGCGAAATTCTTGATGGTAAGCATGACGATAAGTCAGAGCAATCTTTCTACATGAAAGGTTCAATTGATACTGTACAATAATATGAAAAGTTTTTCACTACACATTGCAACTCCAGAGCGTCTTGTGTTGTCGCAGGAAGTGGTGAGTGTTTCTATTCCTACAAAAGATGGTCAAATCACAGTTTTACCTGGTCACATCCCATTGATAACAAATGTTGTGAATGGTGAAATTGTCGCAAAAACTGCGCATGACGTTCTTCCTATGGGTGTGTTGGGAGGGTTTGCAAAAATTACACAAGACGGTGTTACCATTCTTGCTGATTTTGCAGAGCACGTACATGAAATGAGTGAAGATGTTGTTCAAAAAGCTCAAGCAAAGGCTGCAGAACTTGCCGCAATGAAAGAAACTCTTTCAAAAGAAGATTTTGAGCATTTTGAAGCAGAACTTGAACGATCATTAATGCGTGTTAAAGTCGCAAGCAAATGGAAGAATATGGATGCTGCGGTTGCAAAATACAATCAAAGTAAACAATAAAAACATTACCCATGCTCAAACAAAAGTACGAAGAAAAAATTCGGGCTTTAGGATTTGACGTTGTAGTTGGTATTGATGAGGTTGGTCGTGGAGCATGGGCTGGTCCAATCGTGGCGGCGGGTGTAATTTTTGCACCCGACGTTTTTATTTCTGGAATTGGAGATTCTAAGGCATTGACATCAAAAACTCGTGAAGCTTTGGCGCAAGAAATTAAGGGAAAAGCTTTGGCGTATCATATTGCTCAACTTGATTCTACGAAAATTGATGAAGTTGGCGTTGGTGTGGCAAACGAAATGATTTTTGTTGAAATAATTCAAAAATTACAACCAAAGTTTGCTCTCATAGACAAAGCTTTTTGCAAAAACATCTCCGTCCCACATGAATTTATCGTAAAAGGGGATGCAAAAGTTTTTAGTATTGCGGCGGCATCGATTATCGCGAAGGTGTATCGCGATCAGCTAATGACTGATTTTGATCAAAAGTTTCCAGAGTATGGATTTGGTTCTCATAAGGGCTATGGCACCTCAGTTCATCAAGAAGCTCTTATGAAGCATGGAGTTTGTGAGATTCATCGTAAAAGCTATAAGCCAATTTCACAGCTCAGTTTATTGTAATTGACAAAAAGTTACAAAAGGAAT
>JADLGS010000006.1 GCA_020849205.1 Candidatus Falkowiibacteriota bacterium
CGCAACACCCGCATCATCACGGTAACGGACTCTATGCTTCAATTATGCACTCTATTGAACCAAGCTTCGCAGAACTTGGCGACCTCTCTCGTTACGCTCCGCTTAATGTTAATCTTGAATTTGTCTCTGCATTACAAAATCATTTGAGTCAAAAAGAGTATGTGTTATTGCATGAAAATACGCTTGATGATGTAACGAGTTTTGGCGCGCACCTACTCACCAAAGACTTCAAAACTAAACCGCGTATCGTAGCGCTTTCATCAACTCACCAATCACAAGAACTCATCTCGTATTACGCAGAAAAAATTGAAGAACTCGTTCAAGAAACTTCGCAACGTATCGCTGTAATTGGAATTGGTAATGGATCAGCAGCATGCACCAAAGAATCATTATTTGGTCAAAAAGAAGCAGGCGTTGAATTTGAAAAAAAGCTCTCACGTAACATCGCATCACTTGACGACGAATCACTACAAAAACTCTTTGAAATGAGCGCTGGCGCGTATCAAGACATTATGATACCGTTAGCATATCTGTATTACATTACAAAATCACACGAGCCTGATTTTCTCTCGCAATCACCTGTTCATGCGATGGGCGTCATGACTCACACTATACATATCAACCTACGTTCATGAAATTTGCTGAGATTGCGCTCTTGTCAAAAGTTCGCAACAGTCAAGACACGTTTACCTACAAAATCCCTACAGATATGCAAGTATCCGTAGGTGATTTTGTAGTTGTGCCTTTACAAGCAAAACAAACTCATGGGATTGTTATGTCTATTCATGAAACAACTCCCCGCTACCAAACCAAAGACATAATCTCACTTGCTCTTGATTCGCACTCTCTACCTCAATCATACATCGATTTTTTGATGTACATGGGCAAACATACACTTCATAGTGTTTCGAATTTAGCGCAAGCGTGGCTCTCTCTCAAACCAAAACGTTACACTAAATCAATTTCGCAACAAAACTTACAACAACATACGCCAATCGCATCGCAAGTTGTTTTGTATAACACGATTCATGAGCTTGCGCCTATCATCGAGTCACAAACGCATCAACGCACTGGTCAAATAGTTATAATTTGTCCACGAATTCACGAGGCTTCAAAACTTGCGCAACAACTTTCCCACCTCAATCCCATCAACTACCACGATTACAACACTTCTCATGAACGATTTGCGCTTCAAGAGCGCTGTATTCAAGGTATTTCGGGCGTATACATTGGAACTCGCACGCTCGCAACCCTCCCATTTTCAAACCTCACGCACTTGATAATTGTTGATGATAACAGTGTTGAACATATTCAAAATGAACCTACTCCACATTTTTCTACGACGCAAATCAGCGCATTTTACGAAACCATTACCAACGTAAGCTACATTTCTCACACTCCTTCACTTGAGACGCTTCATCGAGTTGTTCAAAAAGAATTACAACTCAATCCTGTAAATCAAGCGCACGCGCACAACTACACATTATTTCATCATAACGCGCACACACCACTCGTTTCACAAGCGCTACCTCAAGACGCCTACGAATACCTAAAGATGCGACTTGATTTGGGAAAACGAATTATAGTGTTGTGCAACAAAAAAGGTTTATATACTGGATTGTTTTGTCGTAGCTGCAACACAACAACGCATGATCTTAGCCGATTAACCTGTCCAACATGTAAATCGCCTTCTGTATTTGCGGTTGGAAAAGGTATTGATCAAATAAAAGAAGATTTGTCGCCGCTCTTTCCGCAATTCTCAATTGAAACTTTTAGCGCTGACACAACCTCATCTCCTCAGGCACAACTCGTGATTGCCACGCAGGCGCTTATCTACTCACCACACATCTCTGCATTTGATGAAGTATTCATTCTTTCGTTTGAATCGCTGACTAGTCAATTACACAGTACCTATGAGGAGCAACACCTAGAAAACATTTTTTCTATTGCTCAAAGCCACAATCTTAAAGTTTCGTTGATCGCAAAGCACGACCTACCCTTAGTGTGGCATCACTTCTTGTCGCATGATCTCAAGCATTGGTATGCCAACAAACTATCCGCAAGAAAGGATTACAATCTCCCGCCGTTTTATCACCTCATTACCTGTGTCTACGAAGATACGCTTCATGAGCGTGGATTGCATATGATGGAATCAATACTTTCTCAATTAAAAACCGAACTCCCTGCCTCATGCATCATTTCTGCAATCCTAGAAAAAGAAGTTGCAAAGAAACATATTTTTGAATGCAGCATGAGCGCGCCAGCCGATGTTACGCTTGAATTTTTATCTATCATAAAAAAACATCCACTCAAGCTCTATCATTTTGGATAATTAAAAAAGCCCCCCGAACTTGTCGAGGGGGCTTACAGAAAAACTAGGGACAACACGCCATATCTAGCGTCGGCGTTGTCGCAACTACATGACGACGATCGTGGACCAACGTAGGTCCATGTCGCTCGTGGTACTTAAAAATCGGCAATCTTTTATCAAGTATATATGTCGGAAACTCTTTGAAAAGCTTGGCCGTGTACGCATCCGTCAAAAGACTTAGATATTCGCTGTCGATAGTGTTTGCCGTCTTAGTCAAAAGACGCTCACCGCCAATCAAGAGCACCCTCACCCCCTGAGACAAAAGAAAGTGTGCATGATCTGCGATGTTTTCGAAGAAATTAATCTCTAAATCCGCAACCAATTCTTGAAAATCCAAGACGACGATGTTGATTCCGGCGCGCTTCAACTCAAGCGCTAGCTTACCAAGTTTTGTCTTATTAAGCATCTCGTCACGCAAATCTATTTCACGAACAAGTGAGTAAATTATCACTTCTTCGTTTTCGATGACTGTGCCTGCATCGTATTTCAACGCACCTTGTGGAGTGAATGCGCTCATTTTGTTGAGCTGATTCACTAGTTTCATCGGATCAATTAGTAAACCTAATTTCTTTGCCTGTGACAGCAAGAAGACGAAATCAATAAGTATTGCAGTTTTGATTACCGTAGTCATGGGATTTCCTCCCCTTGTTACTTAGTTTGAATGAACATCCACAAAAAGCCTTGAAAATGGCTAAAATTTGTGGCATACTGTGACTAACGCTAGAATAATATATAACTTCGAACATGTCAAGACTTTTGGTGACTCGCGTCCCCGACCCAATCCTAACACAAAAAGCACACGAAATCCCTATAATTACTCAGGAGATTTTTGAATTAGCGCAAAACATGACTCAAACCATGCACGAATCTAACGGAGTCGGTTTAGCTGCCCCACAA
>JADLGS010000007.1 GCA_020849205.1 Candidatus Falkowiibacteriota bacterium
CCTACAATAGTTACTTTTTTTCCTTTAAAAGATGAATCCATACTACAACTTCTTGTGCCCAATCATTAATTTTTTTGAGCGACTGTGTGTGCAAAAAAGTATGACCAAAATAATCATAAGTTTTTTTGACCACGGGACCACTCACTCGAGAACACAACGCTTCTATCTGAGTTGGCGGGATCACCTTATCATACTTCCCCCGCATCACGAGCAATGGCGTTGTGATTAATTGAGCTTTTGGTATTGTATCAAATTCAAGAAAGCTTGTAACGTTTTTTTGAGTAATCGTAAAATGCTTCATCATTCTTGAAAACTTCATTGGTAATTTTCCAAGCACTGACTCTACTCGATCAAAGGCGGTGTCGGCATGCGTCACAAAAGGATTGAGCAACACAGCTCCACGAACCCCAGCACCCTCGCGAGCGAGAGCATCAAGCACCAACCCCCCACCAAGAGAGTGACCAAAGTACACGAGATCAGAAAATCCTTGAGCACGAAGATGCGCGACAACGTTTGCAAAATCTCGCGCGTAATCTTGAACAGAAAGATGTTGTGGGTCAAAGCTTGAACGACCAAGGCTGTTGATCATGTCAAACATGCACACGCCAAATCCATTAAGCGTCAACGCTTTTTTGAGTACGCGATATTGTGGTTCAAACATTCCACCGCCAAGTCCATGAACAAAAACAACCACGGGTTTATTACCGCGTGGCGCCAAAACCCTACCTCGAATTTTTTTGCCGTATTCGTTGGTAAGTGTAAAAAAGCCAAACATACTTATGCTAAATCAAGTAGTGAGATAATAATTCCAACGCCAGCCATGACCGCAGAAATAATCCAAAAACGCATCACAATCTTTGCCTCTGGCCAACCGGATGCTTCAAGGTGATGATGAAGAGGTGCTGACAAAAAGAATTTCTTTTTGCGTATTTTTTTTGAAGCAATTTGTATAATAACTGAAAGCGACTCAATTACCAAAACAAATCCAATGATTGGTAACAACAAAATTGAGTTAGTAAGCATGGCGACCAAACCAAGAGTCACTCCAAGGGCCATCGCGCCCGTATCACCCATATAAAATCTCGCAGGGATAACATTAAACCACATAAACGCAAGCAACCCTCCAACAATAGATCCACATAACGCAGCGAGATCATATCTACCCTGAGAGAAAGCAATTACTCCAAAAGCGGTAAATGAAGTCGTAAGCGTACCTGCGGCAAGTCCATCAAGACCATCGGTCTCATTAACCGAAAAAGTTGTTGCAACGATGACAAAAATCGCAAGAGGAATATACCAAGCGCCAATTTGAAAATCTCCCAAAAATGGAACGCGCAACAAATCCCAATCGAGTTTAAAATAAAACCAAAATGCAGCGATAATAGCGATAATGGTAAATGAAAGTAATCGATATCCCATTGACAACCCTCCACCCTTTGGTCCAATCCCCTTAATGTTGAGGTAGTCATCAACCATTCCAATAAGAGCAGCTGCGACCATAGCGCCAAGAGGAAGTAAGGTTTGCGAACGAGTTAAAAAGTTAAAATGATCAAAAAGCGCAATGTTGGTATGCGCGTCCAAAATCCACAAAGCAATTGCAACAAACAAAACAGTGAGCCAGATAAGAACTCCTCCCATTGTTGGAGTACCAGCTTTGTGGGCGTGCAACTTTGCCATAATCGGCGCGGCTGACTCTTCACGAATTTTTTTACCTAACTTGTATTTGTATAAAATATGCGTTAACGCTGGCGTCCATAAGATTGCAAGTAAAAACGTCGTCGTGATCAAAGCGATAATTTTGATGATAATAAAAATATCCATAATTACATTGATAATAAAACAACAAACAAACTTGCCGCGCAAACAATAATCGAAACGATGCAAGAAATAACCATTAATAAATATGAGAGAACTTTTTCTTGTTCATATACATAATACGCGCTCACAATATTCACAATCATTACCATAACGCCAAATAATGGAAGTGAAAATGCATGCCACCACGGACCAAAAACGTCTACACCAAAATACAAATTATAGTGAAGCGGAATAGTACCCGAAAGACTGAGGTAGCGTTGAGGTGAAATTTTTGCAATCAAAAATGCTAGCGCAGCAAGATTAAAAAATGAACTCGCCGAAAACAATGCCAACATTTTTCTGTTTGCGCGGAAATGAGAATGCCAAAAATTAGCCAAAGCTAAAAGAATCATAACGTGTCTATGGTATCACACTTAACAAGTGGCTTCAATGCCTCAATAAACCCCTCAATCATTTCTTTGGTTGTGTTTTCGCCAAGCGTAATCCGCAAACTCGCCTGCGCATCCGCAACATCTTTTCCAAGCGCAAGCACAACGTGCGACGGAAGCGAAGCGCCACTGGAACACGCTGAACCAGTCGAAACACAATATCCTTTTGCGTCTAATTGATACAACAACATCTGCCCCTCGCATCCAGGAAACGTAACATGAATGTTGTGAGGGGTGCGCGAAGTCAAAGAGCCATTAATAACTCCACCGATTTTTTGTAACTCACTCAAAGCATAATCTCGTATTGGTAAAAGTCGCGAAGCGTACTCACTCACCCACTCAGGAGTCAAACGCTTAAATGCTTCTCCCATGCCAACGACTCCAAGAGAGTTGTGCGTTCCTGGTCGAAGCGCTAATTCCTGATCACCGCCATGAAGAATATTTGCAAGTGGCGTACCAGCTTTGACATAGAGCGCTCCCACTCCCGTTGGTCCATACACTTTATGCGCAGAGAGCGACAACATATCAACGTGGAGATGTAACACATCACAATTACAATAGAGCGGTGCTTGTGTCGCATCCGTATGCATATACGTTTTTTGCAAAGGTAAAAGTTCTACACGTTCACCATTCATCTTCGCAATCTCAACCGCTCGTTCTTTTGCGTTATTATGCTTCTCAACGATTTTTCCAATTTCGCGAATCGGTTGAATTGTTCCAATTTCATTATTAACATACATCACGCTTACCAACAGCGTTGTATCCCGTAGCGCTTGCTTGATACTCTGAGCGTCAACAACGCCATCTTCATGTGGAGTAATATAGGTCACTTCGATAAGATCGCGATCGGCAAATGATTTGATGACTTCAAGTACGCTTGAATGCTCGATTGTTGTGGTGATAACGTGTGGTTTTTGATGAGGGTATCGTGAAATATATTTCGTGATCAACCCGGCAAGAGCAATATTATTTGCCTCAGTCGCTCCACTTGTAAAAATAATATCCGTAAAATTACAATGCAAAAATGCGCCAAGCGTTGCGCGCGCTTCATCGATGCGACTAGCCACCGATCTACCAAACGAATGTATGCTACTTGCGTTACCCACTGACGTCTGCGCAAACTCAATCATTGCTTCAAGAACTTTTGGATGAAGTGGTGTAGTCGCTGAATAATCTAGG
>JADLGS010000008.1 GCA_020849205.1 Candidatus Falkowiibacteriota bacterium
GCTGAATAATCTAGGTATACTTTGTTATCCATAATTTTTTGACAAAAATGTTAATCGGAATAGTAGTTAATGATGTATATTTTAAATTAACTATTTTCCAATCAACTCTTCTTATATCCCATACATCGCCCTCAACTCTTTCGTTGGCTTCCATGCAGGTTCAAATGTTATTTCAATATCAACATCTTCAAAGCCAGCATCTTTAACTGCCTCGGTTACTTTTGCAATGATCAATCCGCCAACTGGACACAGCGGTGAAGTAAAGGTCATGAGGATATGCGCTTTTGCATCACTCACTATGGTGATTTCATAAATCAATCCAAGCGTCCAAACATCAATCCCAAGTTCTGGATCAACCACCTTTTTTAGTTCTTCAATAATTTTTTCTCGTTTTGTATTTTCCATATTCAATCATCTAATTAAAACCTTTATCTTCAATCTCTTTTGCCAATTCAGGACCACCAGTTTTAATAATAACACCATCCTTCATGATATGTACAACATCAGGAGTAACATATTGTAAAATGCGTGTATAGTGCGTAATCAAAACTACGGCAGTGTCTTGTTTTTTGAATTGAGTAATTCCTTCCCCGACAACTTTGAGCGCGTCAACATCAAGCCCTGAGTCTGTTTCATCAAGTAAAGCATATGTTGGTTTAAGCAAGAGTAATTGCAAAATTTCTCCGCGTTTTTTTTCACCACCAGAAAAACCTTTATTAAGGTGTCGCGTTGCAAATTCCGGCGCTACTCCTAATTCTTTCATTGCGTTTTGTAAAAGCCCATGAAACTCCAGTGGATTTTTTTGATCATTAGGATGAAGTGCATTGTACGATGCGCGCAAAAAAGATTGCATTGTCAGTCCAGGAATTTCTGGCGCATGTTGCATCGACAAAAATAGTCCAGCGCGCGAACGACTCGTCGCGTCTTGTGTTGTCATGTCAACACCATCAATAGTAATAGTTCCTTTTGAAATACTATACGCGGGATGTCCCATAATAGTATTAACAAGCGTAGATTTACCGCTTCCATTGGGACCCATAATAACATGTACTTCTCCTGGTTTAATTTCAAACGAAACACCCTTCAGGATTTCTTTTTCCCCGCTTGATGCGTGTAGATTGTGTATTAATAAGCTCATATTTGTTGTGATGCAAATTTTTGAATAGTGGTAATCATAGACAATAGTCCATGCGCGCGTGTTGGTGAAAGATTCGAGAGTAATCCAATTTCTTTACAAAACCCTGCGATATCTGTAGTCGCAACTTCTTGTAAAGTAACGTCACTACACAAAGTCGCAATAAGCGTCGCGATGCCTTTAGCAACAAGCGAGTCAGCGTCAACTCTCACCTGCAGTACGTTGTCGTGAACTGTCATGCGCAACCACACCTGTGATTGACATCCATGTAGTCGACAATCTTCGGTTTTTTCTGACGCCTCTAGTCCCGGATAACTCTTCCCTGTTTCAATAATGTATTCATACTTTAACTCCCAGTCAGGAAAACTCTCAAAGGTAGCTCGCAGCGTATTCATTTTTTCTTGTAGTGTCATAGTTACGAAATCATTTTTATTGCTTTGGTTAAAGCTACGATACACTCATCTATATCTTCTTGTGAAGTTGTGATACCACACGAAATCCGAACAGTCGATGGCACACCAAGAAGCGCAAGCAATGGTTGCGTGCAGTGATGCCCCGTTCGCACCGCGACACCTTCTTGATCAAGGAGCGTTCCAATATCAAACGCATGCGCGCCCTCTACTACAAATGAAATAATACCAGTGTGATGCTGTGGACCAAGAATTCGAAGCTGTGGAATTTCTTTGAGGCGTTTGTGCGCGTACTTGGTAATCATATCTACGTGCATACCAATTGAATGCATATCAAGTTCTTGTAAAAACTGAATTGCCGCCGCCAAACCTAAAGCTCCCGCAATATTGGGAGTACCCGCTTCAAATCGAAACGGAATATTTCCCCATGTCGCGTGATCATATGAAACATGACTAATCATACCTCCTCCAAATGCGCTTGGTTCAAGTAACGTGAGCGCGCTCATACGTCCATACATAACACCTGCGCCAGTGGGTCCATACACTTTATGACCAGCAAATACCAAGAAATCACAACCAAGTTTTTTTACATTAATTTCGTGATGAGCTGCCATCTGTGCAGCATCAATAATCGTATATGCATGCATCTCCTGCGCACGAGAGATGATTGTCTCGAGTGGAATTAAAGTACCAAGCGTATTTGACAAAGCCGTTACGCTCACAATTTTTGTCGATTCATCAATCACTTGATTGATACTATGTAAATCAAGGGCGCCATCGCTGGTAATTTCAAGATAGCGGATATGCGCGCCGGTGCGCTTGGCAACCTCTAGCCACGGTACTAAATTTGAATGATGTTCAAAACGAGACAGCACGATACTGTCATCGGGTGTTAAAAGATGCTCCAAGCCAAGCGCAAGCGCGTTAAGCGCTGCCGTTGCTCCACTCGTAAATACAATTTCATTGGTGTCCGCGCCAATAAAATCAGCAACGGTCCGGCGCGCGCGTTCATACATCTCCGACGCAATCATACTCATCTCATGAACTCCTCGGTGCACATTCGCGTTGTACTGCTCGTAGTATTCATTCATCGCCGTCGTTACCAGATCTGGCGTGAGCGCTGTTGCTGCAAAATCAAGATAGACCAAGTTTTTCTTGTGCTTATATAATGCAAATTCTTTTTTAATTTTTTTAGTGTTGAGGATCATATGCTTCTTGTGTTTGTAAGCCAAGTAAAAATTCTTTGACTTCGAATTGTTGTTGAGGTGTTATCAGTGACAGAGCTTCATCAAAATAACTATCGATATACAATGCTTGAATTTGTTCACATGTGAGGCCACGAGACATTCCATAAAACGACATCATATCACTTAACTTCGTCGCGCTCACGCCATGAGAGCACGTCACATCATGAGTCGCGATATCAAGATTTGGCACTGGATTGTATCGCGCGCGTGGAGAAAGTAGCAATGCTTCTTGTTTTTGATAACCATCACTTCCCTGTGCCAATGGACTCATGATGATATTACCTCGATGTAATACATGAGCAACATCAGCCAAAACCTCTCGGGCAAAAAGTTTACTGTGCGTGTGAGCAGTTTCGTGAACAACACTCGTGACAATATCAAACATCGCGCGTGCTGTAGCATGAATCGCATTATGAATAATGATACTTGCGTCTTTGTCTAGGGCGTATCCGCATGTCGTTGATGAAACAACACCTTCTCCACGCGTAGCGATCGTTACGCTTGCGTTCGCGTTTTTTGCGGCAAGAATTGTTCGATGAATACATAATGCATGATCAGCTTTTGCATCTTCAAATGCGATCAGAGATAAACGAGCGCTCTCACTAACAACATACTCAATAATGACGCTGTGAGTTTTTGGCGCGTGAATTGTTTCTCGAACGTTCACTGTCGCCGATGGTGGCAAAACGACAAGACAATACGTCATCGCGTATTCTTCTTGTGAAGTAATGATCAGTTCAAATTCTTTGTCAGCTTGTGGAATCATTACAAGATAACCATCGGTAAAAGCAGCTCCCGTCACGCTACTAAACGACTTAGCTACAATTTCTTTTGGTCGCATAAACATATAGCGCGAAACAAGTTGCGCAAGCTTTTTTTCTTTAATCGCGCTGTCAAAATGATACACCTTCGCCTCATCGCAACTCACGAGCGCGCCACTTACTGAAAAATCTCCATCAGCAAAAAGTGATGACGAGTATCGCGCCTGCAATCCAATCCCGTATGATTGATCGCCCAGTTGAGAAACGGCGCTTTGGTCAAAAACACTCATGCGTTTATCAAAAAGCCACGCTGGCTCAGCGAGCGCGTTTGATAAAGTTTGTATCTCGTTGTGTGTTATTGATGTAATCATACGTTTTATCCAACACTTCCCTCCATTTCAAGTTCAATAAGCTTATTGAGTTCAAGCGCGTATTCAAGCGGAAGTGATTTCACGATAGGTTCAATAAATCCCGCAACTACCATTTGCGTTGCTTGCTCTTGCGTCATTCCTCGTGACATCAAATAAAAAATCTCCTCATCGCCAATCTTTCCAACGCGAGCTTCATGAGCCATATCAACAGCATCGGTTTCAAGAAGCATTGTTGGATACGTTTGCGAAACACTCTGTGGATCCAAGAGCAAGGCATCACACTCAACCGCAACGGAACTGTTGATCGCCGTCGGCGCAACTCGAACGTACCCACGATACGACGCAATACCACCATCTTTTGAAATCGATTTCGCGGTTATCGTTGATTTTGTTTCCGGCGCCACGTGAATTACTTTTGATCCCGTATCTTGATGCTGTCCGGCGCCGGCAAATGCAATGCCAAGTGAATCACTTCGCGCTCCTCGCCCACGAAGAATCGATGCTGGATACAGCATGGTAACGCCAGATCCCATATTTCCATTAACCCACTCAATCACACCTCCCTCATCAACGAGAGCGCGTTTTGTATTGAGGTTATAAGTATTTTTTGACCAATTTTCAATTGATGAGTAGCGGACTCGCGCGTTCTTTTTGACAAAAATCTCAACGCAACCAGCGTGCAAAGAATTTGAATTGTAGCGAGGCGCGCTACATCCTTCAATGTAATGAAGCTCACTCCCTTCGTCAGCTATAATGAGGGTATGCTCAAACTGTCCGCCTGCATATGCGTTCATGCGAAAATACGCCTGCAAAGGTAACTCGACTTTCACGCCTTTGGGTACATAAATAAACGTACCACCTGACCACGCAGCAGCATGAATCATAATAAATTTATGATCATTGATAGGAACGCATTGGGTCATGAAATATTCTTTCACTAACTCAGGGTATTTTTGCACCGCAACATCCATATTTTCAAAAATCACTCCTTTGTCAGATAATTCTTTCTTGAGCGAATGATACACTACATCAGAATCATACTGCGCTCCAACTCCGCCAAGCACTTCACGCTCAGCCTGAGGAATTCCTAGTCGTTCAAAAGTTTTTTTGATTTCATCAGGCACCTTCCCCCAATCACTCGCTTCTTGCGTATCAGGTCTCACGAAATAAACTATTTCATCGAGATTAAGCGCGGTAAGATTTGGACCCCATGTAGGCATCGCTGTTTTTTGATGCAACGCAAATCCCGCAAGACGTTTTTGTAACATCCACTCAGGTTCATTTTTTTGCGAACTAATAAGCTTTACGATTTCTTCTGACAACCCCGGTCGCGATTTGAGTCGCGAATGGTCAGCGTCGGCGTGTTCATAAAGCTCTCTATTTTGTGTAGTTGAAAAATCATTCATTGGAATTTACAATAAATCGATCTTGTAAAGTTTCAAAAAAGTTTTTGCCTTGTGACGTTGAGGCATCATTTTTGATGATAATACTTGTTCCTTCTTTTAATTCTTGCGCGTCACTCATGCCGTCTCCATCGCTATCAACGTCAGCGAGTCGCTTCCCATCGCCCACATGCGGAGAAAATTTGTTATCAATTTCGTCTCCATCACTAAAACCATCGTTATCAGTATCAACATCAAAACGTTCTGTATAA
>JADLGS010000009.1 GCA_020849205.1 Candidatus Falkowiibacteriota bacterium
CGGCGGCATGCCCTCATCTCATGCAGCGCTCATGGTTAGCGCCCTCACAGAAAGCTGGCAACTCTACGGCCTTGCATCACCCTATTTCGCAATCATCACTATCATCACTTTTGTTGTGTTACGCGATGCCGTGGGAATCCGCATGACCATTGGTAAACACGCGTCATACATAAATCAACTCGTAACTGATCTACCTGATCATCTCGAAGATAAATATCAGCACCTTGAGCCACGCCAAGGTCATACGTATCCGCAAGTGCTTGCTGGCGCAATTCTTGGAGCAGTTTTGGCGCTCTTGATTAATTAAACGAGCGAACTGCCAGTCATTTCTGGCGGAATATCAATACCCATTAAAGTTAGAATCGTCGGCGCTACATCCGCCAAAATTCCTGCGGGAGGTGTTGTTGATAAATCTCCACCTACTCCCTCAGGCAAACCAACATTCTTACCTTCCATATCTTTGGAAACGATTATAAAGGGCACGGGATTTGTACTGTGCTCTTTATCAATTTGGTTTGTTTGCAAATTGAGGAGCTCTTCTGCGTTTCCATGATCTGCCGTAATAACAAGTAACCCTTGTTTTGACAAAACTGCTTCTGCAAGGCGTCCAATCTGTTTATCAACCACCTCACACGCTTTGATAGTTGCTTCAAGATTTCCAGTATGAGCCACCATGTCAGGATTTGCAAAATTAACTACTACAAATTCATGACTTCCTTTTGAAAGCACAGACAAAACTTCATCGGTTATCTCTTTTGCCTTCATTTCTGGCGCTTGATCATAAGAGCTTACTTTGGGTGATGGGATAACTTTGCGCTCTTCCTTGTCAAAAGGAGTTTCGATACCACCATTTAAGAAAAAAGTTACGTGCGCATACTTTTCAGTCTCTGCAATATGAAATTGCGATAATCCCGCGTCAGCAATCACCTTGGCGAGCGGTTGTTTGATAATTAAAGGTGGATACATAACATGTACCGGTAAATCTTTTTCGTACTCAACCATCGTCGCAAAAAACAAATCAGGCATAAGCACTTGATTAGTGATTCCTGTAAAATGCGGTATCACAAAAGCTTTTGTTAATTGTCGATCGCGATCAGATCTGAAATTATAAAACACAACCGCGTCACCATCCTTCACTGTCGCGACAGGCTTCCCTTTTTTTGTTATTACTACTGGTGGAACCTGTTCATCAAAAATTTCTTTTGCGTATAATGAGTCAATATATTCGATAATATCACCTTCTACCTGAGCGCCTTTTCCGTGGACCATCGCATCGTAGGTGTCGCTCGTGCGATCCATTCGATTATCACGATCCATTGCATAAAATCTACCGGCGACGGTCGCCAATTCAAGATCAACTTTAAGCTCCTTAGCTCTATCAAAAACATCTTGCAAAAACACTTTACCTGAGTTGTATGTAACGTCACGCCCATCCAAAATTGCATGAAGATATACTTTTGAAATTTCTTGTTGCGAACAAAAATCAAGTACAGCAAAAAGATGGTCAATATGTGAGTGTACGCCTCCCGTAGAAACCAAACCGACTACATGAAAAGCGCTTTTATTTTTTTTCACATGCGAAGCAGCTTCCATCAATACTTCATTATTATAAAATTCACCACGCGCAATCTCTTTGTTGATACGAGGTAGATTTTGATAAAAAACCATTCCGGCACCAATACTCAAATGCCCTACTTCAGAATTCCCCATCTCACCCCAGCGCAATCCAACGGCATCACCATAGGAAACTAAAGTTGAGGTAGGATATCTACTCATTAATTCGTTTAAATGCGGGGTTTTTGATTTTGCAATCGCATTTCCAACTGAAGGCGGCGCAATCCCCCAACCATCAATAACCACCAATACCGTGACTGGATATTTCAATTTAATTTCACTCATATTTCAATTTCCAATTAACCACTCTTAAATTATTTAAGGTTTTCTGAAATCTCCATTAGTCTATTGTATTTTTCAACACGCTCCGATCGCGACAAAGAACCCGTCTTAATGAACTCTGCGTTTACCGCAACAGCTAAATCTGCAATAAACGTGTCCGCAGTCTCACCTGATCGATGAGAGATGATGACGTTATAGCCATGTTGTTTTGCTTTGTTAATTGTCGCTATAGTTTCCGTAAGCGATCCAATTTGATTGAGTTTAATTAATATCGCATTGGCAACTCCAGAATCAATTCCTTTTGTAAGTCTTGAAACATCAGTTACAAACAAATCATCACCAACAAGCATGGTTGTATCGCCCAGTTTGTGAGTTAATTGCTTCCACCCATTCCAATCATCTTCAGCAACTCCATCTTCAATCGAAAGTAATTTGTATTTCTTCTTCCACGCGACAAGTTGATTAATCATTTGTTGTGACGAAAGCGAAGTTTTTGGATGTCGCATCTTGTACTTTCCTTTTTCAAAAAACTCTGACGAAGCAACGTCAAGCGCCAACTCAACATCTTTTCCATAGACAAAACCAGCCTTCTTTACCGCAGAAATAATGAGATCAAATGCTTGTGAATTTTTTGCAAACGGTACGGCGTATCCACCCTCATCACCTTTTCCAGTAGGAAGTTGTTTGTCTGATAATAATTTTCCAAGCGCATGAAAAACCCCCGTTCCAATTTCAACATTTTTCGCAATTGATTTTGCTTTTGGCACAATCATACACTCTTGAATATCAAGTCCCCAATTCGCGTGCGCACCACCATTCAAAATATTCATCATTGGTCGCGGGAGCATGAAATCAGCGTAATGAATTTTGTAAATTTTACGCAAATATCGATACAACGGCAAATTGTACGCAACGCTTCCAGCACGAGCAGCGGCAAGCGAAACCGACAAAATTGCATTAGCGCCTAAACGTGACTTGTTATCAGTACCGTCAAGATGGAGCATCAACTTATCAATATCTTGCTGATCACTCACCTCGATTCCGTGAAGTAAATGATTAATTTCTTTGTTCACGTGTTCAACAGCTTTGAGAACACCTTTACCACCATACCTTTTTCCGCCATCGCGCAACTCCAATGCTTCATGCACTCCAGTAGATGCTCCTGATGGCACGCTTGCAACTGCGGTAACATGATTAGAAAGTGTTACGCGCGTTTCAATAGTTGGATTTCCGCGAGAGTCAAGTATTTCTCGAGCAACGATTTTTTGAATTTTTTTTGATAACATAGTTTTGTTTTTATTCTTGTGAAATTGACTCAACGATATCAATCACGATTGAAAGCACCTCCGCCTTCACCTCTTCGTCATAACCATTAAGATCAAGGACGTCAGCAACGAGCTGTGGCATGTCAGGATCGGATATGTGAGTCATGACAATATCTTTGATCGTATAACCATCCTCACCATTAACCTTGGTCATAATGAGATCTAATTGCTCAGTAATATATTCTACTAATTGTAATTGCATATCATTATCTTAAAACAACTAAGCCGGGTAAAGCTGGATTTTCTAAATACTCCAACAATGCGCCTCCACCAGTCGAAACGAAATCAAATGAATGCGACAGTTTGAGCTTGTTTACCACTGTTAAAGTTTCGCCGCCTCCAACAATTCCATACGCATGACCTAAACTTCTTTGAGCAAGCGCTTTTGCGATAACATGCGTTCCTTTTGCAAACTTCTTTTCTTCAAATTTACCAAGAGGACCATTCCACAGTAATGTATCAGCAATCGCAATATAGCTCGTAAATAATTTTTGAGTCGCTGGACCGATGTCCAACGCCTCCCACTTTTTACCTTCACCACGACCAACGAGGTCGATAGGTAAAATAATGCGCGCTGCATATTTCTTAAGCAAGCTTAGCGATTGTTTGTAAAACTTTTTTTCTACGAGTGATGCTCCCATGTGATATCCAAGCGCGCCATAAAAAGTATTTGCCATCGCCCCTCCAATTAAAACATGATCAAATCGCTTACAAAGTGAATCGATAACTTTAAACTTTGTTGATACTTTTGCCCCACCAATAATCGCAACGCTTGGGCATTTCATATAGCGTTTAGTATGCGCAATTGCCTCTAATTCAGAAATGAGCGCAAATCCCGCAAAAGAAGGAAGTTTTGTTGCGATGCCATACACTGAAGCATGTTTTCGATGCGACACAGAAAACCCATCATTAACAAAAACATCAGCAACATTTTTCATCTGAGTAATTAATCGAGAACCATTTAATTCTTCGAGAGGATTAAAGCGAAGATTTTCAAAGATCCCCACTTGACCGGGCTTGAGAACACTCACCACTTTAGGAGATTTGTCATTCAAATCTCCAAGCCAAAGCAAAGATAATTCTTTTTTTAATAATGAAATAAATTGTTTTGTCGAAAACTGCTTTACTCTTTTGCCGTCAGGTCGTCCAAGATGAGTCATGAGCAAAACCACTGCGCCCTGAGAACGTAAAAATTTTATAGTCGCAAGAGTGCGAATAATCTTTTCTTTATCTACAATTCTACCATTCACAATTTCAACATTATAATCAACGCGTACCAAAACGCGCTTTCCATGAATCTTACCTTTGAGTGATGCTATGCTTTTCATGTTTACAATAAAACCTTTGCCAATACTGCTAATGCGGCTGTTTCTGCTCTCAAAATTCTCTTGCCTAATGATACCATAGTTACGCCTTTTGATGTAGCATACAAAAACTCACTTTCATCAAATCCACCCTCTGGTCCAACCAAAAATACACCCTTTGATATCCCCGCGAAAGCTTCGCCGCCTCGTTCATTGAGAAGATGCACCTTACCAAGCGATTGCGCAGTATCAATAACGTGATTAAATGACTGTGGAGTATCGATAATGGGAATTTGAGCGCCTTCGCTTTGCTCAGCCGCTTCTTGGGCGATTTTGCGCAATCGTTGAATGAAAGATTCTGAAGCATCTTGTTTTACGCAATGCTTTGTTTTCATGAGTATAATCCGTCCAACGCCAAGCTCTGTCGCCTTTTGCACAACCCATTCCAATTTATCATTTTTAAGCA
>JADLGS010000010.1 GCA_020849205.1 Candidatus Falkowiibacteriota bacterium
AAGATTGATGCGGCGGAAAGCGTTGAGCTTCCCATGCGCATATCAAGAGGCCCGTTTTTCATAAACGAGAAGCCTCGAGACTCGTCGCTTATCTGATAAGACGATAAGCCGAGATCCATAAGCACTCCATCCACTGCTTGCAAACCACTATCTGTGACGCACTGATTAATGTGATCATAGGTTGTGTTAAAAAGTTTAACTCGATCCGAATATGAAGAGAGGCGTTCTTTTGCAACACGAATCGAAGCCGGATCTCTATCAATCCCGATCAATAAACCCTTTGGCGAGTTTTTCACGAGTATTTCTTTTGAATGACCAGCTCCTCCAAGCGTCGCGTCAACATAGTTGCCGTTTTTCTTGATAGCCAGCTGCTCAATACATTCATTAAGAAGTACGCTCGTATGTAAGAATTCCATAATTTCGTGAAAAAAATAACCACTCGTGTCATCACGAGAGGTTGGCGAGAGCGCTCCTAGAACGCCCATTAAGGGAAGAAGGAGATAAGCACATCCACTTCTACCCTCAAGCGCATTTCCATGTCCCCATGGAATGCTTGGTAAGCTCGTCACATATGCGACTTAGGCTTACTACACATCTAATCCATCTAAGGCTTCTGCAATATTACTTGAATCCTTTTCGGTAGCCTTCTTATAAGATTCCCAAGACTTTTCGTCCCAGATCTCAAGATGACTATACAATCCCGTTATTACGACTCTTTTTTGTAATTTCGCATACTCCCTTAGATATTCAGGCAAAATAATTCTTCCCTGTTTATCTAAGGATACGTCCATAGCACCGGCAAGCATAAGGCGCGCAAACGCACGCGTGTTTTGCTTAGAGATTGGTAAAGCCGCAAGCTTAATTGCAAGCTTTTCCCATTCTACTAATGTATAGACATAAAGACAGTTGTCCAAACCTCTTGTGACAACTGCTCCTTTGAGTAATGACGACTTGAACTTGCTTGGCAATGCCAAGCGGCCCTTGTCGTCTACCGTGTGTTTGTATTCACCGATAAACATATCTTTTTGGCGAGAGGTTAGTGATTCCCCACTTCCCTCCACTTTCAACCTAACAATACCATTATATACCACCACATGACACAGGTCAACACAGTTATCCACAGTCACGGCAATCGCGATTGCCGTGACTAATTACTAATTTCTAATTTCCAATTTTCAATTAACAATTTCTAGTTACTAGTTATTGGGAAATAAAAAAACCAGCATCGTGCTAGTTAATTTTCTTACTTCTTACTACTTACTACTTACTACTAACTACTTACTACTAACTACTTACATCTTAATTCTCCCTCCCTACTGACTTCCGACTTCCGACTCCTGACTTCTGATCGTTATATTCGCCTCCCTGTCATATGCAGGCACAAGAGTTATACCTTTTGCAACTTTACTTGTTGCCAAAATTATTTTTTCATCGGTATCTAGTTCTGACAACGGTGCGCCAAAAAGCGCGATACCCAGCGTTTGACTTAACGTGTTTGCCACGGCGCACGCTATTCGCAAACTCGTAAAACTACCCGGACCCGTGACGACGATAATCCCCTCCAACGAAGAAACCACAATAGTATGACGCGATAAAAATTCTTCAATCACCTCAGGTAACTTCTCCGAAATTGTATTTCCTCCTTCAAAGACAAAATCATCAACTTTTTGAGTTGAGGTAAAAAGAGAGAGATGTATCTTGCCGGTCGCAGAAGTATCAACAAAAAGAAACATACTAGACTAATGAAGCCCCTGAATTAAAAATTTTATCGATCATAACGATCTTTTTGCCATCAAGAATTGAATATACAAATTTATCCGCAACGTTTCTGCGATAATTAAATTCCTCGGCAGAAAGCACTGTATAATTAATTTCGCGATTAAACTGCTTCTCGTATTTATTGATGACTGCATTCACCTTTTTCTTATCAATTGTACCAACCATCAAGATATCTGTAGGAATATGCTTCTCTCCAACAAAGCTACCTGTTAAGGCGAAATACGCGATATCCCCAGAACGAATAATGTCAGAGGCAAACTCACGCTCAATGATGAATTGAGTTTTTTGAATCATTCCTTTGAGCTCAGAGTACAAAATGAAATCAGGTACTACTTGGTAGTATTTCATTTTGGGTCCTTTTGGTGACTCTTCTTTTTCAACTTCCTCAACGACGCCAAGTTCAACGAGATTACTGATTTCACGTCGTACCGCGTTAATCTGAGAATCAATTATGCGCGTTAATTCGCGAACATAAAATTGCTGCCCAGGATTATTCAAAAAGAGCTGTAAAAGTCGTACCCGTGTTTGTGAACCAAATAATTGTTCAAGCATACTTTAGAGGCCTTGCTGATGTTTGTATCAGCTCTGCTATTTGTAGTATAATATGTACATACCAACGCGTCAATGTCTCGCCTACAAATATCACAGGTTTTTATACAGTTTTTCTCATATAAATCACGGAGCGCTTCTAAGGTTTTTGTGAGCACTCCTAGCCTCACCCAAAGCGAACACTATGGAACTCTTTTTGGTATTATTGAGATCAACACTCCAAACAAAGAGAACCCAAAAATAATTTCCCTCATCACTGACTTCCTTGAGCACTTTTATTATTCAAGCGCTCAATCAACAGACGTCCTCGCTCGTTTCGAAGAAACGTTACAAAAAACAAATGAATATTTTGAGCAACTACTCGAAACACAAGCAACCTTGCTCATGGGTACGCTTACAAAATCCACATTTAAACAAAAAGTTAATTTTGCAGTTGGAGTTATAATCGACAAAGATCTTCATCTGTGCGCTAATTCCGGAATCACTTCACTACTACTCTACCGCACCAATCAAGAATTTAAATCAGTTTCAATTGTAGAACAAGATGAAGATAATTCTCCTAAACTTTTTACAAGCGTTGTAAGTGGTGAATGCGCTCCGGGTAATTATCTCTTCTTTTCAAACGCAAACGTCAATAAACACATCACGACAGAAAGAATTGTAAAAACTGTTACATCACTTCCTGTCAACAAAGCCGCCGACTATCTCAAAAACTCACTCCTTGGATTTGATGGATTTAATTTTAGCGCCATCATCATTTCAAATCCTAAACCAGAAACGCTCTCAACATCTCACAACTCAATGAGTACTATATCAAGTCTCAACAAAAAAGAGGCGGATACAGAAAAATTACTCTCATCAAGCCTTCTACCAAACATCAACACTAGCCTTGAACATTTTTCAGGCATCATCAAATCGAAATTTCAAAAATCTTCTACTCGTCCACAAACTGAATCACATCCTACTACCAAAACATCTAGCACCGTTACGCAGGAATTCGAAAAACTCAAAACTAAAACAAAACAGTATTCACCAACAATTAATTGGTCGGCGTTCTCTCAAAGTAAATTCGTGCTTTCAATTGCTTTGATGTTGAAAAAATTACAAAGATCAGTGATTAATGCCATCAACAACCTCCCCTCATTTACAAAACTACTTACTGCATTGTTTATCATTGTTATGATAGGGTTTGGCTATAGCCTCTATCGTTCTAACCCGCAAGCTATTCCCGCCTTCATCGAACAATTCGGCAAAAACGAAGAGCTTGCTGCGCTTGAAACTGCCTTAACAGATGTGGAAGCAAAAGTTATTGTAGGCGATCTTGCGACTGCGCAAACATTACTCACCGATATTGAAGCAAAATTACCAACTGTCAAAGTGAGTCATAACTCTGACCAACAAAAGCTTGAACAATTAAATCTCACATTTAACAACCTCGTAGCAAAAATCAGAAAAATTACATTAATCAATGATCCAATCTTAGTAACAACAATCACCAATGCAACCAAGGAAGATCAATTTGTAATCGGTCAATATAAAGATGAATTAATCCTCATCAATAAAGATAGTGGAAAGGAGGCGTACTCATTTAATACAGTATCAAAAAATATTTCTTCACTCACAAAATCATGGAGCGCTGAAATACTAAACGCTACGACAATCAATAACGCGCTCTATGCTCTAAGCGCAAATAATACTATTCACGCATTATCAGGAAATACTTTTACTTCATACCCTGTACCTTCAAGCGCTCAAATCACCGACATCACTTACTACAATGATCGCCTCTACTCACTCACCCCTTCTGTAAACCAACTCAGTAGACATGCTACCGTTGGCGGCGCTTATCAATCGGGTATAACTTGGATTCAAGAGTCAGGGGTAAGTATTTCAGATGCAGTTGGATTATCAATAGACACAAGAGTGTGGGTTGCGCTCAAAAATGGTGTAGTTAAAAAATTATTCAAAGGATACACGCAAGCGTTTGCCTTAGAGCAAATTCAACCACCGCTCACAACAATAGATGATTTTACAAAAAACGAAAATTCAACCAACCTCTACATCCTCGATAAAGAACAAAAACGCGTTATAGTATTTAATGAAGACGGCGCCTTGATTACTCAATACTACTCATCTCAAATTTCTCGAATCGACTCAATGTACGTCAATGAACTAGCAAAAACAGTATACGTGACGAGTGGAAATGAAGTATATGCACTCTTCATGACACATCTTAATAACTAATAATTCGTATGCCTCCATTTAATCTTGGAATCGGCTCATGGAAAAGCACCAGCTCCTCAAAACCACAAACAAAAGATGAGAAAGAGAAAGAGGTTATTTATAATCGCGCGCTTGACATGAATCGTGAAAATCTACAACGCAAACTTCGAATCAAGCAAATGGACTTACGTCGCAAAATTACAGAAGCGCAACGCTCTGGTAATACTGAACTTGCTCGAAAACTTGAACGCGAGCTTAATACGAGTAGACGTGGTTAAAAAAATCATCACGGCAGTCGCACTGCCGTGATGATTTTTTGTTTTGCGAAACTATTATTTGATAGTTACAACAGCGCCTACGTCAGTAAGCTGCTTCTTGATAGTCTCAGCTTCTTCCTTCTTAACGCCTGACTTAACAACCTTAGGAGCTCCATCAACTAAATCCTTAGCTTCCTTAAGACCTTGACCAGTGATCTCCTTTACAACCTTGATAACACCGATCTTGTTGTCACCTGCATTAGTCAATTCAACATCAAATGATGTCTTCTCTTCTGCTGCTGGGGCACCTGCGCCACCCGCTACCATCATCATAGGAGCTGCAGCTGATACGCCAAATTTATCTTCTAATACCTTAACGAGTTCTGAGAGTTCCATTACAGGCATCTTCTCAATCTCTTCCACCAAAGCCTTAAACTTTGCTGGAACTTCAACAATTTTGTTCTCTTCCATATTGTTATAATTTAATTTATTTTACTTCACCCTTCTCAGCAATACGAGAGAGAACTCGCGCAAAGCTTGAGATTGGAGCGTTCAAAGTGCCAACCAACTTCTGGTATAGCTCTTGCTTACTTGGCAATGAAGCTAACTTCATCACCGCATCCTTTGGAAGGAATGCGCCTTCCATGATACCCGCAAGAATTGAAAACTTTTCTTTTCCTTTGCCAAAGTCTTTTGCAACTTTAGCTGGGGCTACGACATCGTCATAACCAAATACGACACCAATGTTACCTTGTAAAACTGAATCATCAAAATCCGAGATTTTGTTGTCAGCAATAGCACGCTTAATAAGTGTTTTCTTGGCTACGAAAAATTCTGATCCAGCAGCTTTTGAGTTTTGACGAAGTTTAGTAGAGTCTTCTACCGTCACTCCAGCATAATCTACAAAAACAACTGTTTTTGCTTTTGCAAAGCTATCTTGTAGCTTTGAAAGCGTTGCTTCTTTTTGTTGTCTTGATTTTGCCATAAAAAAAATCTATGTAAACACACAGACGATCAAAACTTGACCTTTAAATTTCCGCTATGAGCGGGGAGTTTGTGACCTCGATAGGTAATTAAGTTCTTTTATGAGACATATACCTCATTTGGAACTCCTATTGTCTTTGGTGTTATGCGGACATAATAGCAAAGGATAGAAAAAACGTCAAGATTAATGGCAAGAGTTAATTGGATAATTAGGTTAATTAATTAACCACTATTCCAATCAACTCTTACTTATGATATTTACCTCCTCCAAGTATTTGAAATGCTCTATAGAGCTGTTCCAAGAGAAATAACCGAACCATCTGGTGAGTAAAGGTCATCTTGGACATCGAAAGCGTCATATGTGCGCGCAGCAAAACATCACCCGTAAGGCCATATGAACCACCAATAATATATACGAGATGCTTCCCTTCGTCTATGCGAGTACCAATAAACTCACTAAAACCTTGTGAGCTGAGTGATTTACCAGTTTCATCAAGAACTATCACATAAGCATCCTTGGGGATAGCTTTAATGATTTTTTGTGATTCCTGTGTGCGAATTTTTTCTACATCATCTCCAGCCTTCACTTCTTCTAATTCTGTAATAGTAAGCTTGCAACTTAAGGAAAGTCGCTTTTTGAACTCTGCAACAGATTCTTTGAGCCAAGACTCTTTAAGCGTTCCAACTGTAATGAGTGTAATTGAAATCATATACTACAATAACTTTCCGCTCGCCTGAGAAGTAAGAATTTTTTGTTCTTGTTTAAGCGTATCAAGATATCGAGAAAGCATCATGAGAAAAACTTTTTTGTTCATCTCAACATCCACCATCGCACGATGAGCTCCGCTTGGATCAACTCCAAAATGAGTAGCAACGGTTCCAAGTTTATGATTTGGAAGTTGAGGGAGTAATTTACGAGCCATTATCAAAGTATCAACAACGGGATTGCTCAATGCTTGTAAACCTAAGCGCTTAAGGTCATTATTTAAAAATGGAATATCAAATGTCAAAATATTATGGCCAACAAGAATCCCATCTCGCGTAAAATCAATGAACGGAGATAGTGACTCAAGCCCTGATTTACCGTTTTGCGCTAAATACAAGTTTGACAACCCATGCGTGCTGTATGCGCCATCTTCAACGGGCACCGTTGGATTAATAAGTGCGTAGTATTCATCAATAACTTGATTATCAATAATCTTTTGCGCAGCAATCTCGATAACTTGATTTCCCATTCTGTACTCCAATCCCGTTGTTTCGATATCAAAAACTATAAAAGGTGTTGTATTAATATTTTCCATACTATAATTATATCTTTACAGCAAGCAACAATCCCCCACCTAGAGTTTTAATATGAGTTTCATACTCAGGTGAGTTTTGCATATACTCCAAAAAGTCCTGCATCTTGCTTGCATGAGATTGTACATTATCTGCAAGTATCAAGCAACCAGATTGTAACTGGGGTTCGATCGCAAGAAGATATGCCAAATACTCCCGTTTCATCGCGTCAATAAATACGCAGTCAAAAGGACCGGTAAGCGTTGGCAAAAGAGTCTTAGCATCTCCCTCAAGAACGGTGATTTTGTCAGCTACGCCAGCGCGTATCACGTTTTCTCGTAATATCTTAGCCCTCTCTGGCGTCGCCTCAATGGTTGTGAGCTTACCTTCATCGCCCATGCCACTAAGAAAATTAAGCGCTGAACACCCTACGCAACCCCCAAGTTCAAGACTATTCTTACAATTATGAGCACGTACCTCAGCAATGATTGCGTTAGCAACATCGTACGGTATTATAGGCCAATGCTTTTCATCTTTGAGCTTGAATATCTCACGCTGCACCTCACTTAATTTATTATTGTCCATATTTAATTCGATTACGTTTGTGTTCGTCAAAAGTTTTACTAAACACAAGCTCACCATCTTGCGTATTCAAGAAATAAAAATAATCATGTTGCGTCGCTTCTAACACAGCTCTCACATCCTCAACGCTTGGATTTGCAATTGGCGTTGGCGGTAGACCTCTATATTTATATGTATTGTAGTGCGACTCAATTGCAATATCTTCAAGCGTTGGATTGTCTGTTACTTTAAGTGTCACATAATTTACCGTCGGATCAGATTGTAACCCCATACCAATTTCCAAACGATTCAAAAACACGCCCGCAACATTCTTCTTGTCCTCAAACGATCTTCCCTCCTTGACTACTACAGAGGCAAGTGTCATGACTTCGTACCATGAAAGGTTCTGAGGACGAGTTCGGGAGCGCACATCTTCAAACCTGCTATGATAATTTTTTATCATCTCGGCGATAATATCGCTCACCGACGCATCAGCATAAAATCGATACGTATCAGGATACAAATAACCTTCCAGTGAATACCCTTGCGGAATATCTACGAGCATTGAATCTTGTTTATGTGAAATCAACTTTGAAGAATTACTTTGAGATGCTGGATAACCAGCTTCACGATACCATTCGTCCTCATTTGTTATGACGCCTTGTGAAATGAGGTACGATGCATAGTCTCGCAAATTCCATCCTTCCAAAAAAGTGAGTTGTATTTCATTAAAGCTGATTCCTGTGCTGAGAGTTTTGATAATTGTGCTATACGAATCACGCTTACTGATTTCGTAAACACCCGGTTTAAGGTCTTTGGCAGAATTAGTTAATCGTAATGCAACTTTAAACAAAAAAGTTGAATCAATTACCTTTGAGTCTTTAAGCGCGTTAATGATTTGTGTAGCGTTCATACCTTTAGTAACTTCAACAACAACTTTTTCGTCCTTAGAATACTGATGCGAATTGATGGTTACCCACCCATACCACACGCCACCAATGATAATAATAACTAAAATTAAAATAAATTTTTTCATTACTATAGTATAATCGAGTTTTGAAATACTTGCAATTTTTGGCAATATATGATATAATTGTTTTATAGATGAGACGAGCAGTCTCATTTTTATTATTTTTATGAACAAATCTACACTAAAATTAGCGTACTTATCACTTTCATTGTTAGCATCGCTCTTCCCTTTTGTGGCTAGCGCGACTGTTATTACAAACGACAATGTGTTGAAAGCGATAAACGATGTGCGTACTCAA
>JADLGS010000011.1 GCA_020849205.1 Candidatus Falkowiibacteriota bacterium
AAATTACAAGTGTCTTCTGGTTTGCGGAAAAGTGTGAATCTACCTTTGTAGGTAAAATCCCACAATATTTTACGCCAACCAGATTGAGGAAGTTGTGCAAAGAGTGTTTGAGGTGCATAAATTGTTGTCTGCGCCCATGAACACAAGCAAGCAGTATGCCATGACATAATCCCGTAGGGATAATAGTCATTGATATATGCTTCGTAATAATTCTTTTCTCTGCTCGTAAGTTTTTTCGCGATGTTCTCCGAGGTAACTGCAAAAGCAACCACATGTGACGTGCCAGATTTTGGAATACGTACGTATCCTTCGCCGTCGGATGCTTTGAACATAACGCGGTTGCAACGATGTGTGTGGGTGGATTCCATCATGTTTGCCAAATTTGAACCAACGACCACAACAACATACTCAGGAATTTTTTCCTGTACCAAAGTCTCTTTGTTAAAACTCCAGCTTACTTTTACTGAAGCATGCGTCAACTCATCTTTTCCATTATTAACTATAAGAGTCATTTTTGGAATATCTTTGTATACGCGCTCTGCATCAGCGATTGCTAATTCAGTTGGATAATCATCCATTTTGCGATTTATAAGCTCAGGAAATTCTTCACGAGCGTCACCGCCCTCAGTCGTCTCAGTCAAATCAAAACCACTTAGATCTATCATACTCTTTCTCCTATTTGTGAAATGAACAAGTAGCCTAAGATATACAGGAAATAGTGCAAATAGTCAATAATAAAACCCCGACGAGTGTCGGGGTTGTGTTACTCAATATAGTTGTAACTCCATCTCAGTTCCAGTTGAGATCGGGAGAAAGTTGGGGAGGTGGCGAATTACTTCAAATCCGAGTTTTTCATAGAGTGGGGAAAGTCCTTGACCTGCTACGACTCGAATTTTTCTGAGCTTCTGTTTTTTCGCGTACCAAATCACATTTTGCACCAACCATGAAGCATAGCCACGCTTACGCCTATTGGGGTGTACCGCGAGAAAAATGATATACAGATTTTCGCCAGCTGGATCACTGATTCGAGAAAAGTCCCTTATGTCTTCAAAAGTGTTAATGGTAAAATCTTCGTATCTAACGACTTCCACATAACCAACAATCTTTCGATTCATTTCAACTACAAACCAACCATCAGAGCAAAGATCAAACCGCGCTTCGATCGCATCTCGCGAAGCAGCATTCTCACCCTCAATAATTTGCTCAAGCGTATGTATTCTTCGCAAATCCTTGCGCTCAGTATTTCGAATTGGAATCATGGTCACTCCTTAATAAGTACAATAATTCGTAAAGTTACAACACAACAACTATTTTGTCAAAATAAAAAAGCCCGTCATGTGACCGGGCTAGTTAAACCTGCGCCTGAGCTTGAGTAACTTATCTCGTGCTCTTGCGTAGCTTTGTTTGAGCGATTCAGGAACGTTGTCTCCAAAAAAATCTACGACTTCTTTCCATTTATCATCGACCAGCTTTTCGTGCTCATTAATTTTTACAAGCGAGATGTTAGCAATGAAATCATCCTCATCCTCGTCTAACGAATTATTGATGTGTGTCGGTGAAAACCACATCATTATAACACTAGTCATAACTTCAAAAATTTGTTCGCGTTCGTAGATTCTATTTTCTTTTTCTCGTACATAATCAGCCAACATTTCATCATGACTTTTTTGTTGCGTAGATTGAAGAATTTGCCCAGAGGGTTGATTTGCATTTTCAATAATCGCGCCAAATCCAACCTCGATAGAGTTTAGATTATTTTTTGCCGCAATCTTGTCAGTTGTAGATAGTAAAACTATTCTACCAATTTGCACCTCATCGTTTACAAAATTAACATTAATTCGCATACCTTCGTAGCCAAAGCCGAGTGAGTGCCAACCACGATACTTCATTTCAATAAACCATCGTGAAAATAGTTTTTCATTAGGAGACGGATTTTGTGAGATAAATGGTAGAGAATGATCACAACTATCATTCATTGAATTCATAAGCGCTCCTTGTATAAGGTCCGTATTATTGCGAAGGTACTATGATGCACTGTTTGTGTCAATAGTAACTCCTCAAATAATCTTGAGGTTTTTTATTTTGAGCGTAGTCATAAAATTATTTCTCCTGCGATAATCCGACGCTAATATATTTTTCTTCGAATATGTGATTTGGTGAGACGCCTTGCGAGATGAGATGAGTCTTGGCGTCTTCGATCATTTGAGGAAGTCCGCAGATGTAGTAGTGGTAACGCGAGTCAGTAAAATGTTTTAATTCTTGTGTGACATATCCTTTTTTACCCTCCCAATAACCAACTGGCTTCGAAAGAATAATGTCGTATGAAAAGTTTGGATGTTTCTTTGTGAGCTCTTGTAAATAATCCTCCCAGAAGATGTCAACTTTGTAGCGCGTACCAAAGAGAAGGTGAATAGGTTGAGTGGTATTTTTTTGTAGTTCAAATTCCGCAATTGAGAGAACGGGAATAATACCGGTACCTGTGCACACAAGTACAACTTTTTGTGCCTCTGCTGATTTGTAGGTGAAGAGTCCACCCGCGCCACGAAGTTCAAGCGTGTCACCTACTTTTTTGTCTTTGAGCATGTCGCTTGCGAGTCCGCCGGGAAGGAGTTTGATGACAAATCTGATAATTGAAGCATCGTCGCTTGGGTGATTGGCAAGACTGTAGCTTC
>JADLGS010000012.1 GCA_020849205.1 Candidatus Falkowiibacteriota bacterium
TCTCGTAGGGCTTCCTGGATTTTTTGGTGGAATTGCGATTGCTACTATGTCGGTATTGCCATACATTGGTTCATTTCTCGTGTGGGGGCCGGTGATGATTTATATGGCATCAACTGGCGCAATTCCTCAGGCGATTATTTTGTTGGTCGCTGGAGTCATTCTTTCAACAGGCGACAATATCTTGCGCGCTTTTATTATTAAAGGAAAGGCGCAAGCGCACGAACTACTCATCTTTTTCTCTTTAATTGGAGGTATTACGATGTTTGGGTTTTGGGGAATAGTACTTGGACCACTTATCTTCTCACTCTTTTTGACTGTACTGCATATCTACGAAGCAGAATTTGGAAATAATTTAGAAAAAGCACTCGATTAATTATCGAGTGCTTTTTGTGCTATGAGAGTTGCTTCATCAAAGTCGTAACCCTTAGAAACAATAAAAGCAAATAATCTTTGTTTGTGTTGATGCTTTGATTCAGAAATATATTTTTGCTGTATTCTCTTGTATTTTTGGATTGCGAGACGTGAGATGCTGTCGTACGAACGATCTTTGACCTCTGTTTCTAATTCTTTTAATACTTGTTTGATGAGCGCTGGCGCATAGCCTTGCAAAAGTAATTTTTGATAAATTCTTCTACTACCATATCGTCCTTGTAAAAGTGATGAAATTTTTGCAGTCACGTCACGATGTTCGTTGATAATTCCTTGCATCGTAAGGTCATTGATTACGAGTTGTATGTGCGATGGTGTGTATAATGCGTAGCGTTGATAGTTCGGGTAGCGTTTTTTGAGCATAACCATCCTTGCGATGATTTTTTTGTTCGAAACCGCTCCTTTTGAGAGGTAGTCAAGGATTTTAAATTGAATTGGGTTAACACTTGTCATATTTTGAAAAATATGTTATAGTTATGCACATGAATAATTCAGAAAATTTGAGAGACGATCACGAAACAGTGAACGACAATCAACAACCTGCGAATTCGCAAGGTTTTTTTGGTATGGGAATAGCTCCAGAACTTTTGGACGTCCTTACTAAGATGCATTTTACCACACCTACGCCTATTCAGGCGCAGGCAATCCCAGTCGCGCTCCAAGGGAAAGATGTAATGGGTATTGCGCAAACAGGTACCGGCAAGACGTTAGCGTTTGGCGTACCATTAATTCAACACGCCCTTTCTGCGGGAAGCAAGGGTTTAATTCTCGTACCTACGCGCGAACTTGCGTTACAGGTATATGAGCTACTTACCAAAGTAACTCGACATTTTAAATTACAAACGGCTTTAGTTATCGGCGGACGCTCAATGGGTGAACAACGACGCGACCTTTCTCGCAAGCCAGACATTATCATCGCGACACCAGGTCGTTTGATTGATCATGTGCAATCACGCACAGCAAACCTTTCAAACATCACAACCGTGGTGCTTGATGAGGCGGATCGCATGCTTGATATGGGATTTGAACCACAAATCAAAACGATTTTGCAGAGTGTAGCAAAAGATCGCACAACGATGCTTTTTTCTGCTACGATGCCTCCAGAAATTGCGCGCCTCGCGACTTCATACATGCAACTTCCGGTTCGTGTTGAGGTGGCTCGTGTAGGTTCAACAGCAACACTTGTGCAACAAGAATTAATTTTTGCGCGACGCAACGAAAAGCTTTCTATATTGTACCAAATTTTAGAAGAGTACAAGGGAAGTGTTTTGATTTTTTGTCGTACTAAGTATAACGTAAAAAATCTTGCGACAATTTTGCGCAAGAAGTTTACTGTCGCAGAAATTCATTCACAAAAAACTTTAAATCAACGCATTACCGCGCTTGAAGGATTCAAGAAGGGTCGTTTCCGCATCTTGATCGCTACTGACATCGCGGCGCGTGGTATTCATGTGAACAATATTGAGCTTGTTATTAACTACGAACTTCCTGATAATCCAGACGATTATGTTCACCGTATTGGTCGAACAGGACGCGCTGGTAAAGCTGGTCATGCAATCGCTTTTGCGTTACCAGAACAAAAATCAGACGTGAAGCGTATCGAGCGATTAATTCAAAAAGCGCTTCCCATCAAAAAAGTTACGCTCACGCAGGAGCAAATGGATTCAGTTGCTCGCGAGATTCAAGAAATGCGCGATGCCCAGGGTGGAAATGAATACCGCGCAGATAGTGGTCGCACAGAAAAGCGTTTTGGTCGCGGTGGTTTTGGCGGTTCTCGTGGCGGATTTAAATCAGGATTCAGAAGTCAGAAGTCAGGATTCGGTCATGGAAGCCGCAATTTTAAAAACCAAGATCGTAAGCCAATGCCATACGGTAGAGAGCCAGAGAAATTTAACAATTACAATTCAGAACCTAAGAGTATCGAACAAGAAGCCTTTGGTAAGGCGTCTGGTGTCGCACCACAACGCAAGAGTTTTGGCGCACATACCAGTCACAGTGGTCAGCGTAGAAATTGGAATGATAAACCAGCTCACAGAGGTGGATTTAAAAAGCGTTTTGGATCTGGCGATTTTGCGCCACGCGAAGGCTCATCAGACACACGAAGCGCAAGCTCGTCTTACGGTGACAAAAAGCCATACGGTGAACGCAAGTCATTTTCCGCTCGAAACGGATCAGCCTTTGGCGAACAAAAGCGAACAGGTGGCTTTGGTGGTCAAAAGCGAACCGGAGGATTTGGAGGAAAGAAGCGTTTTGGAGGATTTTCCGCCCGAGGCGGATCCGCCTTTGGCGGAGGCAAGCGAACCGGAGGATTTGGTGGCCCTCGAAAATCATATTAAATACGAAAAAAGAACTAAGTTTACTTAGTTCTTTTTTCGTATTTAGAAAGTAAACGTGAGAGCATTGCCACAAGAAACGTAATTAACGCGCCTATGCAAATATATACTATGAATAGCGCAGCTAAAATCGGAAGTCCGATTGCCGCTCCAAGCCCTGCTTTACCAGGTGGTGAATTATAAGCAGCTTGTAGAAGTGAAAAATATGTGATGGGCACTAAGGCAAAAAATCCTATTACACAGATCATTAATATATTTGAAAGGTCTTTTAATGATTTTTTTGTTTTATAAATCCATACAGGCAATAGCAATAAAGTTACTGATGCAGGTGAAAGAAAATTTGCCGTATCTTTACCAACTAAGAACCCAACTGTCAGTAAAATTACAAGCCACGAAATGATCGTTGTAATAATGAGAAAAATAAAATAAAGAATTTTCATATTAAGATTTTTGTTTGTTTGCGTAAATGAGAATCAGAGATGAGAGTAGTGCCGCAAAGAAGCACCACGTAGAAGTGAAATCGTTTGTATAGATATACAATGACATAAGTGCAGATACAAACATTAATACACCA
>JADLGS010000013.1 GCA_020849205.1 Candidatus Falkowiibacteriota bacterium
GAAGTTCTCGCAGCAATTGCGAAGTATAAAGGATATAGTATGGAAGAGGTATATGCCGTAAAAGCAAAGAAACTAGCAGACCGCGGTGGTTTTGATAAAAGAATAATTCTAGAGGAGGCATAATTAACCCAATTAACAGCGAAGCCCCGGCGCTCGCGAGCGCCAGGGCGAAGCGTAATTAACTTTTTAACCAACTGTTAAAGGTATGAAAGTTGCAAAACAAAAACAAATTACTGTAGCTGTCAGTGGTGGGTTTGATCCTATGCATATTGGGCATGCGCGGATGTTTGAGGAGGCGAGGAAGTTAGGAGATCGTTTGGTTGTGATTTTGAATAATGACAACTGGCTTCGCAAGAAGAAGGGGTATGTTTTCATGCCACAACAAGAACGCGCTGAATTATTGAAACATTTGCGATGGGTTGATGAAGTTGTTATTACCAAACACAAGAAGAATCCAACAGATATGAGCGTGTGTGCAGAGCTTGCGAAATTAAAACCAGATATCTTTGCGAATGGTGGAGATCGCAAAAAAGGAAATGTGCCAGAGGACGTTGTGTGTAAAAAGTTTGGAATCAAGATGGCGTTTAATGTAGGTCATGGCGGTAAGGTGCAGTCTAGTTCTTGGCTTGTAGATAAATCAAAAAAACAAATAATCAAGAAATGAAAAAACCCTCGATCGTGATCGAGGGTTTTTGTGTGAAAAAAATGGGGCTGACAACTCGGCTTGTTCCCATGACATGACTCTGGTCCATACATCGCTACCGAGGGCTTTTTTGGTGGTTGTCAGCCCAACGAGCTGCGTAAGCATTGGGAATGGCTTAGCGTAACTCGTCTTGAGTGATATCAGAAAACCTCCTTGCCGATGATTTAAAAGACTATCACCCAACCGTAGTATAGTAAGTAAAATTTAAATATTGGTCAAGATATCATTACAATTTTGTATTCAACTCTTTTTTCGCCATTATCAAGTATGACAACATCGCCAACTGCATGATTCATAAGAAGCGAACCAAGCGGAGAGTTGTGCGAGATTACACCTGCATCAGGATTGACTTCTTGAGATCCAAGAATGGTATATTCTTTAATTTTATTATTCACTTCAACCGTAACTTTTGAACCTAAGTGAACAAAACCATCATTATGTGGACGTATGATTATTGCTTTTGCTATGAATTTTTCTAGTTGCGTAATTCGATCATTGATTCCGCGAAGTCGAGCTTTTGCGCTTTGATAAGGGTGATTTTCTGAAAAATCTCCATGAGCTGCAGCTGCCTGCATGTCATCAATAGTTTTGGGGCGGGAAACGGAAATAAGATGTTGTAACTCATCTTGAAACTCATCAAGTTTTTCTTGGGTAATATTAAAGTCTGGAGGGATGAGTGCGTATTCGCTTGGTTTACGTTTTGGTGTTTGCATGGGATTAGTATACTAGCATTGACAAAAATCGTAAATATGGTATAAGTAGTTCTACAAAAAGGAGGTGTCTGCGTGACACAAGCTGTACATGGAAATGGAAATGTTTCTGAAATTCCCGATATCTGGGCACTGCGTCTTGCGCTTAAGGAAGTTAGGCACGCTACGCCCGCAACGACCATTTTGACGAAAGCGCGCGTTATTCAAGAAAACCGCAAGCGTCAAAAAGCGGGGCTGTTGATTGCAAGTACGGTTATGGATAAGCGTGCTCTGCGTACGGTTGATCTCGATAAGATCTCCGGCCCACAATTCACTCAAGCGCTTGCGCTTGAGGGATATACTGCGCAACGTTGGCAAATTCTGCGGCGTTGTGTGAAGTAGTAGGAAAAAACAAATTTGCCCGCCACCCACAGAGGTGGCGGGCTTTTACTTTATTTTAAAGGCAATTTGTGATACGATGTCGTCATAAAAATATCATTGTTTGTATGCAAAAACACATGAAATCAATTGTAGTAGGCGTTATCTTGTTGGTAGTGATCGGTCTTGGGGTAGATGTATTTAAAAATAAGAATCAGGATCAAGTGGGTGAACAAATTATGGTGACGCTTCCGGTGTTTGCCGACGTAGTTTTGCGTTTAAGCGATCATCAAATAGCGCCTACGGTTTTAATTACTCCTGGGCAAAGTGAACATTCATTCACGCTCACTCCATCACAACTCAAAGCTACGCACAACGCTCCAGTTGTATTGTATGTTGGCCTTGGCCTTGATGATTGGATTGTGAAAGAGTTAGCTGACGCAAAGCCAAGTATTACTGCGGTGTCGCTTGAAAAAAATATTACACTTCGAAAAGATGAGCATGATCATGGCGACTTTGATCCTCACTACTGGTTAAGTTTTGAAAATGCAACCATTATCACTGATTCGATTGCGAATACGCTTATCGCGCACTATCCAACACTCGACAAGCAACGCATCATAGACAATGCAAATGCGTTTAAAGAGGAGTTGCGTTTAGCGTTTAATCAATACAAGACAACAGTGTTACCAAAGCTCACCGCTGATCAAAAAAATATCGTGACGTATCATGAAGCGTGGGGGTACCTTGCTTCAGAAATTGGATTTACCGTTGTTGGTACCGTACAAGAGTTTGCTGGCAAAGAGCCAACAGCACGGTATATTGCAGAGTTACTTCGAACCATCTCATCGCAAAATATCAAAAAGATTTTTATTGAACCGCAACTCGCGACAGAATCGGTACAATTTATGTTACAAGATCTTGGCGTTGAGATTCGCGTGCTTGATCCGCTTGGTGGCGTGCAGGGAAGAATGACGTATCTAGATTTACTCACTTATAATCTCTCTGAGCTTGTTAAATAATCTATGAAAAAACTTATCCTCTTCCTATTCGTTTTTTCCTTTTTCCTTTTTCCTCATTCTTTTGCTCATGCACAAGACACTGTTGATCTTGATGCTGTATTGGCGAATTTAGAATCAAGTGAGGCGCCATCGATTACGCAAACGCAAGAATATTTTAAAGCTCGCGTGTTGCGAGTTGACGAGTCTGGCGTAAGTCCTGTTTCAAACGGACCGTATCAGCGATTAACAATTTTGATTACAAGCGGGTCATATCAAGATCAAAGTTTTGGTATTGAGTATGGAAAAAGTTTTGAGATTTCAACAAATCAACTCTTGTCAGAAGGAGATAGAATTGTTGTGAACAAAGTAATGATAGGTGATGAAGTTTCATTTGCTGTTGTGGATCATTATCGACTCAACGCCTTACTTACATTTTTTGGAATATTTTTTATCTTAACGATTGCGTTTGCGGGTAAAAAAGGATTTCGTGCAATTATTGGATTATGTATTAGCTTAGCGGTTATTATTGGATATATCGTGCCTTCGCTGATTCACGGAAACACTCCGGTGTTGACGTGTTTGATTGGCGCGCTTGGCATTCTTGTCGTCACGTTATTTTTGGCGCATGGATTAAATATGCGAACAGTGTTGTCACTTGGCGGAAGTTTAATTACGCTTGGTATTACTGTGGTGTTAGCATATTATTTTGTTGATATAGCTCACTTGTTTGGACTCGGTAGCGAAGATGCATTCTTTTTGCAAAGCGATGCTCAAAATATTAATATCAAAGGGTTGTTGCTTGGAGGTATGATTATTGGTGTGCTTGGTGTACTTGATGACATTACCACAGCGCAAGTTGCAGTTGTTGCAGAGTTAAAACGCGCGAACATGCAGTTTGATTACAAAGAGTTGTACAAGCGCGCCATTGTAGTTGGAAAGGAACACATTGCCTCGTTGGTAAACACGCTTGCGCTTGCGTATGCAGGTGTCTCGCTTCCACTTCTCTTGTTAATGTATATCAACATGACGACTAATTTGTGGGTGTTTTTAAATGGAGAGTTGATCGCGGAAGAGATCGCGCGTACGCTTGTTGGTTCGCTTGCGTTACTTCTCGCCGTACCAATCACTACACTTATTGCTTCATATTATTTTGGAAAACAATTACACGTCGCAGAGTCGGGTCATGAAGGGCATGGGCATTAAAGATTTATATATCATTCTGAGATGTGATTACACCCCTCCTAACAGGAGGGCCTGCCTGC
>JADLGS010000014.1 GCA_020849205.1 Candidatus Falkowiibacteriota bacterium
AAGCGTGCCAAGATCGCCTTTACGCTTCGTCGTTCGTTTGGTGAACGTGTCGACGCCGCCTGTGGAATGTTGGCCCTAAAGAACAAGTAGAAAGTATTAAGCGCTAAGTACTTAATACTTTTTTATTCGCTACCGAATCTGAGTATTATGTGGTACAATTGTAGTACTAAAAATACTATGCAAAACATTCTCATATATTCCACACCAACGTGCCCCTATTGCAAAATGGCCAAGAGTTTTCTCAAGGATCACGATATTTCTTTTACCGACATTGATGTATCGACTGACGCCAATAAGGCGCAGGAAATGATCGAAAAGTCTGGACAGATGGGTGTTCCCGTGATTGATATTGATGGAGAAATTATCGTTGGATTTGATCAAAAAAAGATCAGCCAGTTACTTCATATAAAATAAATTACTCATATGAAAAAATTTACACCATTAGCGCTCATGGCGATGGTACTTGTTTTAACAGGCGCGCGATGCTCAAATCCATTTTCGAATCAGCAACAACCCCCAACGCAAGAAAAAACTGAGCTACAAAAAAACTTAGAAGAAATTGGAATTTATGAAAACGAAACTGCTCCAGTTGGGGAGGGTATTGGTCAACAAGAGCAACGTCAATTTGTCGACTTGTCGGGTGAATTAACTACAACACCACAAGAAACAAAAACAGTGGTGGTGAATTTAGAAATGAAAAGTTTTGAGTTTTTTCCTAGTGAAATCGTCGTGAATCAGGGTGATACGCTCATAATTAACGCAACTTCAATTGACCAGCCACACGGTTACACAATTGAGGGGTATAATATTTCAGCGCGACCTGCTGTAGGTGAAGTGGTTACACAAGAATTTGTAGCTGACAAAGTTGGTAGATTTACTATCCGATGCATCGTGTACTGTGGTGACGGACATCAAGAAATGACAGCGACGCTTATTGTTCAATAATCGAGAGGCATGAATTTTCATGTAAGAAGAAATACTGGTGTAGCGACATATACTACTAATGATGCGCGCATTGTTTTGTTGCAGCGCGCATTTTTGATTTTTGGTTGTATCATGATTGCCAAGCTTTTCTTTTTTCAGGTAGTGCATGCTGATTTTTATAACGCGCTTGCCTCAGATCAACACGAAATTTACAAAACCTTGTTTCCAAGTCGTGGTGAAATTTTTGTTCATGACACGAGTAGTTTAACAGGCGATGATGCGCTCTATTCGATTGCTACGAATAAAGAGTACTCAACTATTTACGCGCAACCACGCTTCATAACTGATCCACAAAAAGTTGCGGATACATTAGCACCGGTGCTTGGCGTGCTTCCACCAGAACTTATGTCAAAATTAGACAAACCTCAAGATCCTTATGAGGTGTTGATTCGTAAAGTTGAGGACGATGTTGTTGATCGTGTTATGGCTCTTGGTATCGAAGGAATTAAGGTGCAAAAAGAAACTTATCGTTTTTATCCTGAAGGTGATATTACCTCTGCGCTTACTGGTTTTGTGAGCGCGGCTGATAACAAAAAAGTGGGGCAGTATTCACTCGAAGGATATTTTAATGAAGAATTAACTGGTGTAGCGGGCGCGCTTCGTTCAGAAAAAGATGTTTCGGGTCGTTGGATTTCTTCTACCGCAAAATCATTTAAGCCAGCAGTTGACGGAAGCGATATTATTTTGACTATCGACAAAAATATTCAATATTTCACCTGTTCAACGCTCTATAAGCGAGCGGAAGAGTATCAAGCAACAAGCGCAACGGCAATCGTTGCTGATCCTTTTACTGGTAAAATCATGGCGATGTGTTCATATCCAACATATGATCCTAATGAGTATTCAAAAGTTGAAGATATTCGCGCATACAACAACACAGCGATCTATGAAGCATATGAACCGGGATCGATTTTCAAACCTATTACTATGGCAGCAGCGCTTGATATGGGGGCTGTGACTCCAAGCACTACCTATATTGATAATGGTGAGGTGAAAATTGATCGTTTTACTATCCGCAACTCAGACAAAAAAGCGCATGGTAAAGTTGATATGGTGGAGGTGCTTAACCAATCGCTCAACCTTGGTATGATTTTTACTGTTCAGCAACTTGGTGTTTCAAATTTTAAACAGTATCTAGAAAATTTTGGGTTTGGCAAAAAAACAGGCATCATGATGAATACCGAAAGCGCGGGAAATATTTCTTCACTCGAAAAGAAAGGTGATATCTATTCGTTTACCGCATCATTTGGTCAAGGTATTACGGTGACGCCGCTGCAAATGATTCAAGCGTTAAGTGTTTTGGCAAATGGCGGTTATCTCATCAAGCCATACGTAGTTGAAAAAGTGATTACGAACGGAAATGAAACTGTCTATGAATCAAAGGCGCAAAAAAGAGTACTTGATGAGAAGACATCAACGTTAATTGGTGGTATGATGGGAAGCGTTATCAAATATGGATTTGGACAAAAAGCGCAGGTGCCAGGATATTCAATTGCGGGTAAGACTGGAACAGCGCAGATTCCGGATTTTGAGCGTGGTGGTTATTCTACCAAAGTTAATCACTCGTTTGTCGGGTATGGACCAATTGACAACCCCGCTTTTGTCATGATTGTGAAATTTGAAGATCCAAAAAATGCTGGAAACTTTGCTGAAAGTACCGCAGCGCCGACATTTGGCGAAATAGCCAAAGATGTATTACACTATCTACGAATTCCAACTGATCAATAAATATGAAATTTATTTTAGAGTCATTATTATCATTTTTAGCTCACGCGATTATTACAAAATATAAACCGCGTGTTATTGGAATTACCGGTTCAGTTGGAAAGACTTCGACCAAAGACGCCATTGTTGCAGTTCTCAAGGGTAGATTTGAAGTTCGTGAAACCTACAAAAATTACAACAATGAACTCGGTCTTCCACTTACGATTATTGGAGCTCAAGCGCAGGGTAAAAATCTTTTTGGATGGTTACGAGTTGTCGGGAAAGCATTATATCTTTTACTATTTAAAGTTTCGTATCCAAATATTTTGGTACTTGAAATGGGTGCTGATAAGCCGGGTGATATCGATGCGCTTACGCAAATCGCGCCTGTGAGCATAGGAGTTTTGACTGCGGTGAGTGAAGCGCATCTTCACGAATTTAAGAGCGTCGAAAAAGTACTTGCGGAAAAAGAAAAAATTGTTACCAAGATGAAGATGGGTCGTGCAATCATCAATGCCGATGACGCGCTTGTGGCGTCAGTAGCGCAGCGTGTGCGCGCAAATGTTACGACGATTGGCATCGACAATGACGCTTCGATGCGCGCGCTTGAAGTCTCGTTGTACGGTCTTGATGATCCATCGTGCGAAAGCGAAAATCGCTTTGAATGCACGACATGGGGAACTACCTTCAAGATTTCGCACGCTGGCAGCGCCGTTCCATTTTTCTTGCCACATG
>JADLGS010000015.1 GCA_020849205.1 Candidatus Falkowiibacteriota bacterium
ATTCCACACACTCATTGGCACGTAATCCCGCGCTTCAGCGACGATGGACTTAAGCATTGGCCGGGAAAAAAGTAGGTTGATGGCCAAGCGCAAAAGATCGCCGATACAATTATCTCAAACTTATGAAGCTTTTAGTTACTGGTGGATCTGGTTTTATCGGATCAAACTTCATACACATGATGTTGCATCGTTATCCGCACTACGAGATTATCAATCTTGATCTTTTGACGTACGCTGGTAATGAAGCGACTAATGAATGCGTTCGCAATAATCCGCGTTATACATTTGTTCGTGGCGATATTTGTAATCCAACTATCGTCGATGAACTTGTTTCAAAAGTTGATGCGATTGTGCATTTTGCCGCTGAGTCGCACGTAGACAATTCCATCAAAAATTCTCTTTCGTTTGTAATGACGAATGTTATGGGGACGCATACACTGCTTGAAGCCGCTCGTCGTCATGGCAACAAACGTTTTCACCACATTTCAACTGATGAAGTCTATGGACACTTGCATCACGATGAAGATCCTTTTCATGAACACACTCCTCATCGACCGCGAAGTCCATACTCAGCGTCAAAAGCATCCTCTGATCATCTCGTGATGTCGTATTTTCATACGCATGGATTACCCGTGACGATTTCTAATTGCTCAAATAACTATGGACGTTTTCAATTTCCAGAAAAATTAATCCCACTCTTTGTCACAAATTTACTTGAAGGGAAGAAGGTTCCACTTTATGGCGATGGCTTGAATGTCCGCGATTGGATTCATGTTGACGATCACAATAACGCAGTAGACAAAATTTTACATCACGGGCAGATTGGTCACACATATTGCGTTGGCGCGAGTAGCGAAAAAACCAACAAAGAGATTACCTACAAAATTTTAGAACTGATGAATCTTGGCGAAGATCGCATTGAATTTGTAGAAGATCGAAAAGGTCATGATCGTCGCTACGCAATTAACAGCGGTAAAATTCAAAGTGAGTTATTGTGGACACCTCAAATATCATTTGATGAGGGTATTACACAGACTGTTGAGTGGTACATTGCGAATGCCCAGTGGTGGAAAAACATTAAGTCAGGTGAATACAAAAAAAGCAACGATACATATGCAACAGGCGTATAACCTATACATTACAGCTCTCAAGCATCAACGCGTGACAAGCGTTGTTTTGCTTTTGATGTGGATGGGAGTTATATTTTATTTTTCTTCACTTCCTCAACCAGTGAGTCACCTAGAGTGGAGCTTTGAGTTGCTTCTTCGCAAGCTCGCGCACTTTTTTGAGTATTTTGTGCTTTGCTTTTTAGTATTTTGGGTAAGTGTTGGGAGAATGCGATCACGTTATGCATTGGTGGTGTCGATTGTTGGAGCGTGCTTATACGCCATAAGCGACGAATATCATCAAAGTTTTGTGCCCGGACGTCACGCAACGCTTATGGATATTGGCATAGATTTGTTTGGTATTTTGACTATGGGAATGTTGCTCTATAACGATATGTTGGTAACTCGCGCTCGACGCGTCTTTTCGTTTCTTAATTACTGAGGTATACTTACAACTGATAACTTACAACTTACAACTATTATGAAAGGCGTATTAATCTGTGGAGGAAAGGGAACTCGTTTATATCCACTTACAAAAACCGTTAATAAACAATTAATGCCAGTTTACAATAAACCACTGGTGCATTATCCTTTGGCGACGCTCATCAAAGCGGGGATCAAAGAAATCATGATTGTCTCTGGAGCTGAACACGCAGATCAATTTTTACAACATTTTGGTAATAACGACGAGTTTGCGGATATTCGCTTTGAATTTGCTGTGCAAAAAGAGCCAGGAGGAATTGCACAGGCGCTTGGTCTTGCTCGATACTTTGTTGGTGATGATAAGTGTGTTGCGATATTGGGCGATAATATTTACGAAGATGATTTTTCAAAAGACGTTGAAGCTTTTAAAAATCAAGATCAAGGCGCCAAAATTTTTATCAAAGAAGTCCCTGATCCTCGTCGATTTGGTTGTCCAGAAATTTCGCATGATGGTACGATTTGTCGCATTATCGAAAAACCTGAAATACCACCATCACGTTACTGTGTAACCGGATTGTATATGTATGACAACAAGGTGTGGGATGTTATTGAACATCTTAAGCCAAGTGGACGTGGAGAACTTGAAATTACTGATGTAAATAATCACTATGTGTATAGTGGTACTATGACTTATGGCGAAGTGAAAGGCGCGTGGATTGATGCCGGCACATTTGACTCGCTTCTTAAGGCAAACATTTGGGCAGCTCAAAAAAATAGTGTTAATGTCGCTGACATTCTCACGCAATTAGAAGATGGACTCTAGTATGTAAGTGGAAACGTGTAGATGATACTATCACTTTCGAAGTAAAGAGTTTCATTCATCACAAAGAGAGAGGAAATCTCTTTTTTTGTTTGTGCTAGATGAGCTGAGGTGAGGTTGTTATGTACCCGCAAATCCATGGCGACGATATCGGCATCTTTAGCGATAATGAGATGCGTGTTGTCATACCACGTAACGTGATGAGCAATGGTGCCAAGTCGTTCAACGAATGTGGTTGCATTAGTTGTGGTATCAAAAATATTAATCTCACTACCGCGCATAAGCGCTAGTAGTTTATTGTTTGGTGAAGGCACGAGACGATCGGCGTAGAGCGTGTGTGTCGTGCTCGCAAGGGCGTCAGTATTTTCGGTGAGCGAAATTACAGTGTAAGTTTTTGCGTTATTGTTGTGAATGATAATAAAGTCTGGTGTGATATGCGTAATGCGAAGTTGAGTAGATGTGAGAAGTGTAGAAATAGTTGTAGTAGTCTTGAGTGTGCGTTGAAAACTCTTGAGTATTGATCCTTGAGGGGAAGTGGTTATGTAGTAGAGCGTGCTATTGTACGCAACTACGTCCGTGATTGAATCAGGAGACTCTAAGAGCGTAATCATCTTGCCAGAATTAATGTCGTAGCTTACGACGCTTTGTTTGCTTAATGTGATAAGTTCATCATCATGGAGATTCCACTTCCAATCATAATCAAGCGGTAATGTGGTGACTTGAGTTGTTTTTAGATCGATAAGTAACGATTGATTTTGAATCACAAAGAGCGCGTATTTCGCCTTTGGAGATAAGGTGATGCGTGGAGTGTGGTCTTGCGTTGATTTGTAGATAAGTGTTTCTTCGAGAGTGTCATGAGAAACGAGAAGATATTGGGTTATCTCGTTACTCTTGCGAGCAATGACAGCAAAATCAGAAGTTGTGGTGATCAGTGTTTGCGGGTCGCCTGTTGCAATGAGTTGCGTTGGTGTAGCTTTTGCAAAAAGAGTAATGTCTTGTATGAATGTAGTTAACTTCTCTCGTACCTCAACTTTTTTTGTCCACGTATGATATTCATCTTTAGTAAGTGTTACTGTGTAATTTCCCGGTAAGAGATTTTTGACGTAGAGTTTTTTGTTCATGACATCATCATACACCTCGTCGTTGATAATCACCGAAGCATTCGTCACATCGTCACCCTCGAGATAGAGATTACCAGTAGGAATTAATTTGAAATTTTGTAAATTTAATCGGTACCCAGCTGTATATAAAACAACGAGTGGTGCCGTAATAAGAAAGAAGATTGAAAATACGGTAATAATAATTCTACGATAAACAATATTCATACTTTAGTTGTCATTTCGTTGCGTAATTGATGCGCCAACAGATTGCATGCGCACCAAAAAGTCCGCGTGTCCGCGTTCGATGTGATGGATTTGAGTAATTTCTGAACTACCTTTGGCAATGAGAGCGCCCATCACAAGCGTGATACCTGCGCGGATATCAGGCGAGCCGATTCGTTTTCCAAAAAGTTGAGTTGGACCGTTTACGATAACACGATGCGGATCGGCCATAATAATATCGGCACCCATTGAATTTAATTTATCAGTATAAAAAAGTCTTCCGTCATAAATCGTTTCGTGCATCATGCTTTGACCTGGCGCTTGTGTGAGGAGGAGGGTCATAGGAGGTTGGAGGTCAGTAGCAAATCCTGGATACTCATGAGTTTTTACTGTTGTTGGTTTGATGTCGTTTGCCTTTGAGATAGTGAGTGAATTTTTGGTGAGAGTGTATGCAATATTCATTAAATCAAAATATTTCCAGAGTACATCAAGATGCGCAGGGTTGATGTTGGTGATGGTGAGGTTGTCGCCAGCGAGCGCGCCAAGAATGGCGAACGTCCCTGCTTCGATGCGATCAGGAATTATAGTTGCTTTGCCGCCGTCAAGCGAAGTAACGCCGTGAATTGTGAGCGTTGGTGTGTCGATACCTGAAATCTGCGCGCCTACTGAGTTGAGAAATTTACATAACTCTCCAACTTCAGGTTCAAGCGCTGCGTTTTTGATTATAGTAGTGCCTTTGGCAAGTACCGCAGCCATGATAAGCGCTTCAGTTCCTGTGTGTGAAATCCACTTAAACATGTATTCGATTCCTTTGAGACGTTTTGGCGCTTTGATGATGTAGGCATC
>JADLGS010000016.1 GCA_020849205.1 Candidatus Falkowiibacteriota bacterium
TATGCCGTTTATTTACAATAACTACTTGAGTTACGAGAATAGATCAAAATTTAATTTTACAGAAGTTAAAAATGCTTTATTAAAAAATCTTAAAGAAAATCCTGATAAAGTTTGTTTCATTCCTAAGGAAATTAGTGAATCATTTATTCATTACAATAACACGGAAGAACCAGGTAAAATTTCAGATAAAATTATTAATTTTAGACCAAATATATTATATTATATTGAAATGTTTATGCTTACTACAATAATTATTACAATTGTAGCAGTATCTTTGTTGCTACTTTACTATAAAATCTTTTTGTATATTATTTTTGGCTCAAAGAAGACTCATTAGGATATTGGTTGCGGTATAATATTCGGCACAGTAATAGATTCCACGTCGCGGATTATATACAAAAACAAAGAAGCACCTTTACCGGGCACTCCTCTGAATGACATGTAGTTGCATGCTCTTTAGTGTTTCAGTCTTTGCTTAATACCTACAACACCCCTTCTTTAATCTTACTTCTCACAAATGCATTAAAAGAAGTAAAGTTTTGTAATTCAGTTGCATACACCTCAGGATCAGTATTGATTCTACGATTAATATAATTATTTATTCGATTTTTTAATTCAAATGGTAAATTTCTGTCTTCTCCACTTGCAAATTTTGTGTCTTCTGGTGAGCCAAAATATACATGAAACTTTCTAACTAATTTACTAGCTTCTTCGGGAGACATACCATCATCTGTTGTTGCTTTGATAAATAATGTAGCCTTCATCAAATCATCAATTTTCAACATCATTCTTCTCTCGTAGTCTTCCATATCCCACCACGAGTGAATATCTTTTTCAGTAACACCTTCTTCCTTTATCTTATTGAGATATACTTTATACTTAGGATTAAAAACGCCTAATAATATTAATTGACCTCCATCAGTAAATTCTAATTCATGCGTACTCCCATTTACTGATTCTTCCACGACATCATTGAACATGTCTTCAAATTGAACTTGCGATTCTTCTTCAGAAATATTCATCAATTTTGAAAGCAATGGCACGTAGTCGTTCATTAATTTTTCTTTGATATCTAAATACATAAAATATAATTAATTTTTATTCACATCCAAGACCATCACCATCTCTATCTAGATCATATATATCAGAACCAATAACACTAACAGGACCTCTTACATAAGCCGGTCCATTCCCCTTTCCTCCAGCACAATCCACATCACTAGCAATCGGGACGCATCCACTATAGTTAGGATCGCAATCATTTTTTATTACTGGTGGTGTAATCACCTTCTTAATTTCAAGTGGAATTGGTTTTTTCACTGGCACAACTTTCTCAACGTTAACAGTAGCTGGAATTTCAGAAGATTCAACTTCAATATTATCAACTACATTAGGTGTTGATGTATTATTTGTTGGTTGAATAGCTGCAACGCCTAATGCGCCAGCTCCAATCAATAATCCAATTATTATTTTTGGGGTCATATATATGATTTTAGTTTATCCCAACTACTTAGATAGTATACATTTACTATAGTAAAGTCAAAGTATGCTAATTGTGTATTTTAGCTCGGAACAGCACTAGATTCTTCGTTGGCCTTATATTGCGTTACAACTTTATAATTACCCACCTGCCGACTCAGAATGACGTGTGAATTAAAGTCGCTCTAAATACTTCTCAATCAATTGTTTAAACGTCTCGTAACTCACGGTGCCATTTAATTTCAAACCGTTGATGAAGTAGGTTGGCGTGCCTTTAATCTTAAACGCAACACCAGCCGACAAATCTTGCTGGACTTCATTTTTGTATTTTTCTGTGGTGACGCAGGTGCTAAATTTTTCTTCATCAAATCCAAGCTCTCTTGCGTAACCAATCAACTCTTCGTTGGTTGTATACATACCTTGATGTTCATAGAGATAATCATGATACTCCCAAAACTTACCCTGATCATGCGCGCACTGCGCCGCTTGAGCAGCGATCATGGCTTGGGGATGAATAAACACCAAAGGCAAATCGCGGTAAATAAATTTCACCCTATCACTATACTCACTCATCAAACGACGAACAACGGGATAATTTTCTTTGCAGTACGGACAACCAAAATCACCAAACTCAACAATTACTAATTTTGCGTCTGTTGGTCCATACGATGGATCATCATAACTTTCAACATCATTGCGACTCACAAACTCACCATATTTAGAGTACCCCGTCGCATCAACAAACACCCCCTCAAGCGCCTTCACATTTCCTTGTCGAAGCGCAACATAATAGTATGCAACCCTCAAAGCAAACAAGCACGCAACAAAAAGAATCCCGATACCAATTACTTTGAGTATCGATCCAAAAAAGCTTGTTGGACGCACATCTTCTTGCGTTAAAGACTGCAAAATATCATCGTGTTGCTCGGGAGGGATTGGATTCATGGTATAATTATACCACATTGACCAAAACGACCCCTTCTGCTATACTGACTCCACTATATAAACTCTTAATTGAATATGAAAGTATTATCTATTTTACAAGCTGTTTTCGCGATTTTGACTATTATTACGATTCTTTTACAAGGTCGTGGTTCTGGTCTTGGCTCAGCTTTTGGTGACTCTACTGCATTCGTGCACACAAAGCGTGGCGCAGAAAAACTTGTTTTTGTTGCATCTATTATCTTTGCTACTACATTTTTAGCGGTTTCATTAGCAATCGCTCTTCTCTAATTTTTTAACACTCGAACCAAGGGGGTTCGCTCACTATCTATGCCAGAAGTAGGTTCATTACTTCGTCGTATCTTGTCTTTGATTTCACAAAAACTCGCTTCATTTCGTTATGGAGCATCAATGGCGCAATTGCGTTCAAAATCATTACAGACTCGAAACAAAACCTTAATTCCAAATTGGTCGCAACTCAAGTATATTCCAAAAGTACTTGAAGAGACAGAAAAGAAAATCATTAAATTCGCGCTCGGCGCAATCGCAGTGAGTTGTGGTTTTTTGGTAATTTCATTTTTCTTTTTTGATACTCAACTTGCTCCTGCGTTTGGAGGCGAGTATCGTGAAGGATTAGTTGGTCGTCCACTCTACATCAACCCTCTACTCTCACAAACAAACGACGTTGACGCTGATCTTGCGCGTTTGGTGTTTAATGGATTAGTACGTTACGACGCGAGCTACAACATCATTCCTGACCTCGCGCAATCATGGGAAATTTCGGAAGATCTCAAGTCATACACCTTCACTATCCGCCAAGGCGTGAAGTGGCACGATGGACAAGACTTCACAGTAAACGACGTTTTTTTTACCTATCAACTCATCAAAGACAAAACGTTCAAAAGCCCTCTCAACATTAGCTTTGAAGGAGTGACGGCAGAAATTTCTGGCGAAAACCAAATCACCTTTACGCTTGTTGAACCATACAGCGGATTCATTAACTTGATGACTGTTGGAATCTTGCCACAACATCTCTGGTTTGATATCCCTTCGGCAAACGCAGCTTTGGCAAAGTACAATCAAAAGCCAATTGGAACAGGTCCTTACATCTTCAAAACCCTCACCAAGGAATCAAACGGTTCGATTGTGTCATATGAATTTGAGTCAAATCAAAACTATCACCTCAAAAAGCCGTACATCAAAACACTCATCTTTAAATTCTACCAAGACGCGACACTTGCGGTTGATGCGCTCATCAATAAACAAGTTGATGGTCTAGGATTTTTATCAAAAGATAAATCATCAAGCGTTAAGTCTCGACAAGCAACGATTCACAATATCCAAATTACGCAATTCACCGCTGTCTTTTTTAACAAAGCAAAAAATGCGCTCCTTGGTGACTCAAAAGTGATACAAGCATTAACACTTGCCACCAACAAAGATGCGATTGTGTCTGATGTGTTACGAGGACAAGGCACAACGCTCGCCGGCCCAATCCTTCCGGGATTTCCTGGTTACGACGAAAACCTCAAAGATGAATACAATCCTGTTAAAGCTGCTGAAATTTTGACTGCTGATGGATGGGGTATGACAAAACTTCGCCTCAATGAAGACGGAAGTGTCTACAAACAACCAGAAACCTTGGCAGAAGGTGAAGTTATGCCAGAAGAAATTGACGTTTTGGCAAAAAAGAATACTCCA
>JADLGS010000017.1 GCA_020849205.1 Candidatus Falkowiibacteriota bacterium
CAAGTTGACCAAGCTGTGCGTCTGCTTGCGCGCGTAATCGCACTTCGTAATATCCAGGCGTCACGCCTCCCAAATGAATCGCGGCAGGATTTGTTTCGTAAGTTGTAATTACTTCATTATTAAAAATAACATCCGCACCAACAAATCCACTCACCACATCAAATTCAACATCAAGCGCATCACCATTCACCTCAAAAACAAACGCATGAGAACCAAGTAGCGGAAGTTCGTACGTTGATGTGGTATTCCAATACGATCGTTCGTATGGCTTTAGCTTATCAAGTAGATACGTCGCGACTTTTGAAATAGGAACTGTAGTGATGTCTTGTACTGTTGGCTTGTAGTAAACGCAATAGTCATCGCCACAACCATAATTCCAATTGAGATTGGTGAGTAATGGAGCTGCGATAGGTACAAACGTAATTCCACCTTCTTGTTCATAACCAAGGCTCACCGGAGTCGCGACGTCGCGCATATCAAAATCAAATACCGCTTCATCAAAATACGTTGGTGTGCGAAGTGTAAAATGGAGCGGTTCACCAATGACTGCTCCATCGCGCAATCGCGCTTGTGGCGTAAGCAATGAAACATGCGCGTCAGCTTTTTGAAAATCAGTTGAGATATTCATACGCCCGCTTATTCGCATATCATGCAACACTAACCCAAGCACCACAATAATCGGAAGTGTTGTAACAAGTACGAGAAATTTTTTTCGAGTGATATTATTCATGTGAAATAGTATATAAGAAATATCCATACCCTAACTCTTGAGGATTTGAAATAGTTAGATTTGCCGGACGCTCATCCTTGTACCCCATATAGTACAGCGAAATACCTTCAAGACGCAACGCCTCAAAACCATCAAGAATTGATGGATCGTACTGTGAAATAACCTGCCGATGCGGAAACACAATCTTGTCGCCACGTGTCGTTACAATCACCGATGAAGTTGGAGTGGCGCGCAACACTGCATCACGAATACTTTCATATTCATGAATACTTTGTTTGATGCGTGGTATCGAGTCAGAGGCCTTGCCATACACAGCGCTATAATTAACTCCGACAACAACAAAAAGCGTAGCGATCAGAATTATCAATGTTGCGCGTGAAGTAGTGATGAGATATGAAACGAATTGCGTGATGAATGGAATGAGTAGCAAAAAGAATGGTAGATAGTAACGATTATACGAAATTCCAAGCACAGAAATTTGAGTAATGAATGTGTCGGGATACGCGTATGTTCCATAGAGCGCTGATACAATTACAAACACTCCTACCACAGCCGAGATGTAATACCAAAATAATTTTTTTGACCAAGCAAAATATGCGCTCACCACTCCAAAACTCGCAAGCGCAAAATAGTGCCAATGCGTAGAAATGAGATATGTAAGAAATACGTGCCCAAGGGCTTTCAAATTAAAAGTAAAAGGAAGCGATGCTTGAATCGCTTGAGACGAGTTTTGTGAAATAGTATGAAAATATCCAAAAGCTAAGGGAGATCCATAGAGATACCTATTCGCTGCAAGCAAACCGATGCTTGCAACAATAACTGGCGCAATCACAAGTACATATTGGCTCCAAGGTATTTGTTTTTTGTAATACAACGCATAGAGCAAGTACAAAAATCCAATCCACAACATTTCAAGTGGACGAATGAGTGTAATGAGTGCAAGCAACAACCCAACCGCTCCCCCTAAGCTCGGCTTAGGGGTTACCCCGAAGCCGAGCTTAGGGGTAACAGCAAACGCGATCAACGCGAGCGCGCAGACCACGATGTTTGGTAACAAACTAAAGTGCGCATAATACCAATACGCAGGAAGCGTTGCTACTAAAACCGCGCCACTCACCGCAAGACGCCAATCACCCATTGCGCGGCGCAACAACACGTACATCGCAACAATTCCCGCGCCGGCAAGAAGCGGCGTTACATACAAAACATATGCGCCAAGAATCGAATATAACAATCCATACACAAGTGGGATACCAACGAATCCAACGGGTACCAAAAAATGAGAAGCAAGTGTCATTGAACGTGGGGTCACGAGATTCGTCGCAACAAGATCAAGCGGTTGAGAAACTTTGAGTGATTGCGATGAAATAAAAAACCAATTTGACATCTCGTCAGGCCACGAAAACAGTAAAGCATGGACGTCGATAAGAGACGCCGCGCTTACGACAAATGCGGTGACGATGATCGCCATAAGCACCTGTGCTACACTTGGTCGATACCTACATAAAGATAGTTTCATAATCATGACAATCTTATCCTATTTATTATTTTTACCAAAGCATGATACTATACGTTTATCGTATGAAATCATCAATTCTCTCTAATCTTAGGGTAACAATATTGTTAATGCTTATGGCGATAGGCACGCTCTTGTGTGCATATTTTAAGTTTTTTGCGCCTTTAAACGTTTTGATGTTTGTCGGGACAACACTATTCGCAAGTATTGCGCTTGGAGCGTGCCTTGCGCGCCACAAATCGCCACTACTTCAATTCATAATCGGGTTACTCACGTTTTGTGGCGCGCACATCGTCACCCTCACCGCGCTCTTTCACCTCACCACCTTAACTCCGATGACATACATGATTGTGTTTTTTAGCGTAACCATGTTTACAATTATTCTGTGCCAGTTTTCAAATCCTATTCATTTTCCAAATTCAAAATTCCAAACTCCCTATTCATTTTCACAAAAAGAATCCTACCTTATTACACTTGCATCACTCCTACTTGCGTCCATGATCTACAAGGCTTGGGACGTGGGAAGTATTAACGCAATTACGAGCATATGGCATCAACTACCAGCTTACTTTTTGCTCCTCGTAGTAACACTCATCGGTTTAATCACGTGGTACTATGCCTCACCCGTCGCAACATGGGGACTTACCGGATTTTTTGCGTTCCTAGGAATTTTTGGAAATCTTGTATATCGACTAGGATTTGGATTTGATGGTTTTATTCATCGCGCGAGCGAACAACTACTGCAATCAACGGGCACGATTTTTCCTGCGCCACTTTACTATATTGGTCATTACACATTCACAATCCTAGTTTCGACGCTTACCAACATTTCAGTCATCACTCTTGATAAGATACTACCTCTTGTACTGTACGCTTTAATTCCTCTCACAGCATACGCAGTTTATAATTCAAAAAAATCTGCTTTTTTTACTCTTATCTTACTCACACTCCCCCTTTCACTTTTTGTAAACCCAACGCCACAGGCAACATCACTTGTGCTTTCAATTATTCACCTTATCTTACTCTCACTACACGCAAAAGATAAAAGTGTCTCATTAGTAACAATCATAATGTTGATCGGCACTATCGTTGCAATTCATCCACTTTCAGGAATCATGCTTCTTGTACCAACATTCTTTGCGGTTATTGGATTTGGTCACAATAAATCAGCACAATTATCCTTAGCAGCGCTCGCCTCAATCTTATTTCCATTAGCGTTTATCGTGGCAAGCAACTTTTCACCAAACGCAGTTGTAATTGATTTTAACTTTGCAAACCTACTTCGCCTTCCGCATCCATTTATATCAAATGGAAATTTTGTACTCGATCTTATCTATGTCATTGGTAATGCCATATACACCGCCGTACCTTTTGCGCTCATCGGCATCATATACTTCGCATTTTCACGTCGCCATGCGCATCTCGCGCCCGCAAGCGCAGCGCTCATCACGACAACGCTTGGTTGGGTCATTATGACTGTTGGGCTTAAATTCACAACACTCGCTCCTAGTGAAGTTTTTGTGTATACCGACAGAGTTCGAGACATCGCGCTTATGTTATCAGTTTTTGTAATCTATCAAGCGCTTGTCGAACTTTTTGAATCACAGCGCCACGACGTATTTCCGCTCAAGGCGCTACTCACACTATCATTTCCACTACTCGTCACCTCATCGCTTTACCTCTCTTTTCCGCGTTTTGATACGTACGAAGACAGTAACTTCAAGAATATGACCCGCGATGATGTTGCAGTAGTACATGCCATCAAAGAACGCGCTCACGCATCATACGTCACACTCACGCATCAAATGACGTCTATAGCAGCGCTTCGTGAATTTGGCTTTGACAACAACGTCACACTTTCAAACGGTCGGCGTGTGTTTTTGTATCCACTACCAACGGGTGACGTATTGCACAACGAATTCACTACGCTTCTTGATACACAAGATGTTGCTCAAAAAATCAAAGATATTAAAACGCTTACCAATGTTAATGAAATTTTTGTTGCGTTACCGCGTTCATGGACAAACTTTGATGCGATACAACAAAAGCTCTCCACGCATGCGCAAGAGAGCTTTGAAGTCGGGGCTATTGTAGTGTGGTTATTCTAAAATCTGTCGTACGTATTCATCCGTCGAGCAAGACTCAATAAACGCACGTCCCTGCATCGCCATCCAATGATATTTATTTTGTGATAGATACGATTTTTCAAGCGCTCCCACGAGCGACTCACGGTCACCGGGTTCAAAAATAAATCCTGTCACTCCCTCTTGCACCAACTCCGCGGCCCCACCAATACGCGGCACAATTACAGGCGTGCTATTAGCAAATCCTTCATAAGGTGTACCTGGTGAATTTTCGAACACTAATGACGCCAAAACATTATACGAAATATTATCAAACACTTTTGATGGTAACTGATCGTTTGAAATTCTTCCTGCAAAATGGATCCACGAAAGCGGGTAACGAGTTTTAAGCTCCGAAAGCAACGCGCCATCTCCTACAATAATCAACTTCACTTCAGGATATTTGTCGTGAAAAATTTCAAATGCTTCGATAAGTAATTTCACTCCTTTGTGCTCACTCACCTGACCAATGCAAGCGTATACACCATTATACGATTTTTCGACATACTCACGATGCAAATCAATAGAATTGCGAATTACTTTTTTGTGAGCGTGCGCAAAATATCCATACTGTTCATAATATGATAAAAGCCATTGCGACGGCGACACTACATACTTTACTCCAGATAATATTCGTTTCATCAAAGCGACATACATTACGAAGAGTATTTTTTTGAAAAAACTTTCTTTTGGATGATGCCAATACAACAGTCCACTTGGATATGCATACTGCACATCATGCACAGTATGTGCGTGCTTAAACTCTTTTGAAATGCGTGAGAGTAATCGATACCCCATTCCAATAATATTGTGAGTCAAAACTAGCTCTGGTTGTTGTTCACGCAAAATCTTCATCACCTCATCCGATGTTGCCAACGAAAACATATTGTACATATGAAATACGAGGCGAACCAAAATATTTGATTTTGGTAAATCAATGAAATTGATTGGCATGCGTGGCTTAATCCGATGCACCGTTACTCCATCATCATCGTGAACAACTTCATCAAATCGTCCTAACGCAATAACATGGACCTTATGCCCCCGCGAAACCAAAGCACGCGCAACAGTGTGCGTCACAACTTCTGCCCCACCGCGAGTATCGGGGTGATATAGGGAGTTAATTAAGAATATCTTCATGATTCTATATAATATTAAATTATTAGTTTCTAATTACTAATTGCTAATTACTAGTTCAGAACTAGAAACTAGAAACTAGTAACTTATTTAATTCCATTATATACCTCAATGAGCTTTGCGACTACAACTTCAGAAGAATAATTCTTTTGCGCAAAATCAACGCAATCATTCGTTACGCTAGCTTTCCAATTCGTAGTAAGAGCTTCACGCATAAGCGCGGCGCACTCTCCTTCGTTTTTAACGCCAAATACCTTACCAAATGGCGCTGGCGCAACTGTGCGAACGCCTGGTAAGCGCGATGCTAGCACAGGTGTGCCGGATGCAAGTGACTCAATAAGCACTATTCCAAATGCTTCGCTTGAATCAATCGAGGGTAAGATTGTTACATCTGCATTACTATACTGCGCCGGCAAATCATCATTAGAAACATTTCCTGCAAACACAACATGTTCGGCTACACCGATATTTTTTGCGTGTAGTTCATACTTCTTCTGCAAATCACCACTACCCACAATAACAAGTCGCGGTTGATTTTCTTTGAAACTCTTATGCATCAACGAAAAAGAAGTGATCAAAAAATCAACGCCTTTAAAATAGTGCGCTTTATCAAGTCCACCTACAAAAAGAATTGTTGGAACGTGATTCTCACTGCGTTCGCGTGGATAGAAATGTTGTGTATTTACTTCAGGAGGAATTTCATGAAATTTGTTGGGAATACTGTAGAATTGTTTTTTAATTTTTGAATGCGCTGCATAATCATTACTCGTCACTATGACAGCATCAGAGCGTTTGATAAGTTTTGGTAATAAAAATTTAGCGTGCAGTGCAAAAAAGGGTGAAAGTGCGAAACTTCCTTTTACATCCATGTGATACGTCGTCACTAATTTCCATTTTGGATAAGCGAGTTGCGCTGCAATCAAAAACTCAGCAACTCCATAAAAAGGATAGTGTAGATGAACGATATCAAAATCAGCTACGAGCTTTGTGATTTGCGGACAAACTCCTGCATTCCCAAAAGTAGCTAACGGAAACATGCGATGAACATGCACCCCTTCTTGTAATGAATACTCTGGCTCATCACCATAGGGTAAAGTAAAAACATGCACCTCATATCCCAGTTTTGCGAGCGCCACACTGTGATTGTAACTCATGGTACCAATCCCCCCGCGATACGGTGGATAGACACAAACCACTTGAGCAATTTTTGTGTTCATACATTTTTACCAAACAATAATCTTAGAAACTATCTTCCAATAGACAAGCATGATAGGATTTACAACATATACAAGCAAAGGGTTGGCAATTTCTTGATACAATACACGACCTTCCATTGGGCGTGTTAAAATCCGATCACTGAGTAGGCGAAGTTGTTTAATCTCTTTTCTTGTTTTCAAAATCTTTTTCCAAGTTTCAAAGCTATAAAAATAACGAATTGCTTTCCACTTAGCACTCCACCACCTATTCAATATCGCATACGCAATCATTCCCGCCTCCATAAACAAAATCATCGGTGATATCAATAGTATGGTTTGCCACTTGTAATAATGAAACATCGCGAGGTAACGATTGCGTTCCATGTAGTAAATCATAAGCACGCTTCGTCCAAATTCATATTTGTGATACAAGACTGAAAGTGGGGCAAGTAAAATATCATACCCCGCAAGTTTAGCGCGCCAACTCATCTCAACGTCATCGTGGTACATGTAGTATTCTTCGTTGTATGTTCCAATTTTTTCAATTACTTCGCGTGAGACAATAAAAGAACATCCGCTCGCATATCCTTCAATCTTTGGATACCCTGTCACGACGAAATCTTCTTCTTTGTAATAACTCGTAAATCCAAAACCTAAGTAATGCATAATGTTACCCAGAGTATTTATTTTTGGCTTTGACCATTCCTCTTCATTTTGTGGATAGAGTAAAATTTTAGATTGGACGAGTCCTGCTTGAGGGTTATTTTCGAGTGCAATAACTAACTCTGGTAACCAGCGCTTATCATACTTCACATCCATATTTGCAATCACAAAATACTCACACCCATCCTTCATCCCTTGAGCAATTCCAGCGTTATTTGCTGCAGCATAATTACCATCTTCACGTGGCACAATTACGGCCTCAGGGTAGTTTTGAGCGATATAAGCGCGTGACTCCTCGCTTGATGCATTATCAACGATATACACCTTAATTTGATCTGCCGGATACTCTTGTAAACGCAAAGAATCCCGACATTCCTCCAAAAATCGGTTTACATACGTCTTATAATTCACGAGCACTACAGCAACTTTTTTCATACTCTTCAGTATACACTCCTTTTATCGTTTGACCAATATCTTGTGAGCGCGAGTGTATTCAATGGTTTTTTCAAGACCCTTATCAAGCGTCATGACCGGAAACCAGTCAATTTCTTTTTTAATTTTTGATATATTTGGCAATGCTAATTCGCGCATAAACTGGAGCGCGCCTTGATACTCAATTTTTGAAGTTGATTGCGTCATGGTGATAATCTTTTTTGCAACATCAGCTAATTTGTAGCTTAATGGATTACCAACGTTATATGGACCAGCATGTGGCGACATCATCACCTTGTGGCATGCAGAAATAACATCATCAACATACACAAGCGAAGTTTCAAACTGCTCGCTACCAAAAATAACCAATGGTTCACCATTGAGCGCGTTAACGATAAAATCAGGAATCATGTGACCTTCAAACAAAGGCATTCGCGGTCCATAGGTACGAAAAATTCTAATAATTTTTGCATCTAAATTATATTTTTCTCTATACGTCATAACCAAAGTATCTGCAACACGCTTCCCTTCATCATAGACACCATTGGGCGATAGTGGATCAACAGGAAAAAAGCTTGTTTCTTCAACATACACACCACGAGTTGTTGGCATACCATATACTACCGATGAAGAAAATTGCAAAAATTTTGAACGATATTTGAGCGCGATATTAAGCGCATTGATAGTACCTTGCGTATTCGTAATAGCAGTTTCTGCTTTAAACTGATTGAAGTTTTTTGGACTTGTAGGTACCGCTAAGTTATACACTTCTTGTAATCCATGAAATTTAATATCAAACTTTTCTAATTCTGGAATATTTTCAAGATCCAAGACATCGTTGATGTCAGCGCGAATAAATTCAAAATTTGGTAGGGCTAATAGATGTTCGATGTTGAGTGGATCACTTGAGATAAAAGAATCTACACAGATAACATTTGCAATCTTAACTAAATCATCGCATAGATGACTCCCTATAAACCCCGCGCCACCAAGCACGAGTACATTTTTTTTGAATTGCGTTTGAATAGCCATATGTAAGCATTATAACATAAATTGTTATATAGTGGGTATGAAATGCAGAATAATGCTTGATTCACGGATTCACTGAGCGCGGATAAAAAATCTGTGAATCAGCGTATCTGTGAATTCGCGTCTTTAAACACCCAAATCTTCTGCATTGTAAAGTTGTATGCCGTAAACACAATACTCGCGATAACTTTTGCGTAGATGTCAAATATTCCTAGGTATACGAGTGTATACAAAATCACATTAGCGACGACAAATCCACTTCCCTGTACAGTGACAAATTTGAGAATTTCCTTGTGATGATTACCAGTCGTCTTAAAAGTAAAAGTTTTGTTGGCAAAATAAGAAAAACTCATGGCGCACAAAATCGCTGTCATGTTTGCAATAATAAAATAAAAACCAAATACGCGCGTCAAAACCCAATAGACACAAAAGTCAATTGCGGTATTCATTACGCCAATTATGCCAAATGAAAAAAGTTGTTTAAACATATATTAGGTTGGGAGGAAAAGGGGTTGGGAGGAAAAGGGTTGAGAAGGAACCCCTTTTCCCTATTTACTTATTTGAGACTCCACCAACGCCTTACTCGCATTAAAATCTGGCGCGTGCATGATGGCATCTCCTTGTGCGTAGTTGATGAAGAATGAGTCGTCAACGTCTGAGACGAGTTTCGCCCACTCCGTTCCATACAATTCTTTTGCAACCGCCTCCGTACTCACCCAGCGCAATACACCATGAGAATCAACGGCATACACCTGTGGTACCGATCGAATTTTGATTAAACGCTTACCAGGACGATAGGTTACACTTCCCGCAAGCGGATAGCGTGCCATCACAATAGGTTCAATTGTTTCTACCGCAGAAAAATCTTTGCCAAACCACGACGCATACGTCCCTGCGTCTGGAAACACGTAACGCTTATCATCTGGTGACAAATAATACACGGCGCTCGTTTCAGTTGATTTAATCAATCTACCGGCACCAAGTTCATACGAAACTTCGTCAGACACGTGCGCTGCAAACGCAAGCATACGCTCCATATTCAAAACTCCTCCGCCATACATTCCAATTTTTCCTTGATTCTTGTCGTCAATGTTTGTCGCACTCTCACGAACAATGCGATATTTTTGCGCGACGCTCAGTTGTGGGTAGCGCGAAGTCAAAACGGCAAGCGCACCACTCACCATAGGCGCAGCCAAAGATGTTCCCAAGTATCCACCTGCATATTCAGTGGTTAACTGCGCAGCCTCATCACGCAACTGCGCTCCAAAGATTCCTTGACCAGGTGCAACGACATCAATACAGTCTCCATAGTTACTAAAAAACGACAACAAGTTATTTGCGTTAACCGCGCCAACGCCAAGCGCGAATTGCTTGTCATTCACCTCATCAGAACATACTGGGTATCGTGGCGAATCCGTAAGATTTACCGGAGTAATTCCGTCTTCAGCATTTCCACCTGCAAGCACCACAGCGATACCACGATTATATGCGTTTTCAATCGCAGCAGACAAAAAGGGATCGTCTTCGCGACCAACGAAGCTCATATTAATCACCTTTGCGCCATTAGCAATCGCGTACTCAATTGCCAAAATAACGTCCTCCGAACGCCCCGTTCCATCTTTATCAAGTACTTTGAGTGGTAAAATTTTTGCCTGTGGCGCAATTCCAGTTATTCCCAAATAATTATTTTGCGCAGCGCCTACAATTCCCGCGATCATCGTACCATGATGAACAGCGTCAATCTGACAATCACCGGCAGGCGTCAAACATTGCGCAGTCACGTCAAACTTCACCTCCTCATCATTATTCACAAAATCCCATCCGCGAAAATCATCAACGTATCCATTACGATCATTATCCTTACCATCGCCATACACTTCGCGCTGGTTAATATAAATATTGTTAATCAAGTCAGGATGAGAGATATCAAATCCTGAATCAAGCACTGCCACAATCACCCCCTCTCCCAGACTTTCCTCCCACGCATTTGGCGCTTTAATTGCGTCCAAATACCACAAACTTGAGGTATAAGGGTCATTAATCTCAAAAGCCGCCAATGACACGCATGGCGACCATAATAGCGAGAATATAAACAAAATCAGAACCGCATTTTTCATACCCCCATTATATCACACACCCCTCCTTTTTAAGGAGGGGTGACGCGTAGCGTCGGGG
>JADLGS010000018.1 GCA_020849205.1 Candidatus Falkowiibacteriota bacterium
TAGTTTTGAGCTATTCTTCGCAGACTACTTGATATTTGATGTTTTGTCAAGAGTAAGTTTAACAAAAAAGAGGCTTTTTAGCCTCTTTTTCAATTATTCTGCTGACGCGGCTCCAAGCTTAATCTGATCCTTTTTAGCTTCGATGTCTTTTCTGATGACACCCAAAAGCTTAGGATCTTGTTTGAGCGCTAAGCGAGCTGTCTCACGACCTACGCCTAGTTTAATAACTTCACCCTTTGTATCAGTGTATGAATATGAGTTACCATTTTTTGCAATTACTCCACCAGTTACTCCAAGATCAAGTAAATCACCAGCAATCGAAATACCTTCGTTATACAAGATATCAAACTCACATGTTTGGAAAGGAGCGGCAACTTTATTTTTTACAATTTTTACTTTCACGCGATTACCAATAAATTGTTCGCCTTGTTTGATTTGAGCGGCGCGACGCACTTCAATACGAACTGAGGCATAAAATTTAAGCGCATTACCACCAGTCGTGGTTTCAGGATTACCAAAAAACACGCCAATCTTGTTTCTGATCTGATTAATAAAAATAACAGTCGTGTGAGTCTTTGAGATAACACCAGTAAGTTTACGAAGTGCTTGAGACATCAAACGTGCTTGCAAACCCATGTGAGAATCGCCCATCTCACCTTCGATTTCAGCTTTTGGAACGAGCGCAGCAACAGAATCAACGACGATCACATCAACAGCACTCGAACGAACTAACGTTTCAACGATTTCTAATGCTTGTTCGCCAGTATCTGGTTGAGAGATGAGAAGTTCGTCAACATTAACTCCAATCTTTTTTGCATACTCTGGATCAAGCGCATGTTCAGCATCAACGAACGCGGCTGTGCCACCCGCTTTTTGCACTTCAGCGACGATGTGTTGCGCAATTGTTGTTTTACCAGAAGCTTCGGGACCAAACACTTCAATAATACGTCCCTTTGGAATACCTCCACCAAGAGCTAGATCAAGCGAAATACATCCGGTCGTAATTGTTTCAACATCCATCGCGCTCGCTTCACCAAATTTCATGATCGCGCCATCTCCAAAACGCTCTTTAATGCTGTCCATAGCAGCAAGAGCTGCTTTTTGTTTGTCAGAAAGGTTAGTAGTAGTTGTTTTCTTTGTCATATAAATAAAAAAGTTATAAGCATCCCCTTGCTCATATATAAGGACTAATCCTTACTCCATTATTGTACCAAAATTTCACGAAAGACGACACTCTCTTTTGAATGCTTCTTTTGGGATGCGATTTTTACGATATTGATTCCTTGCTTCATGTCAAGGGTCGTGGTGAAGTAACCACGAGAATCTGTGTATATCTGACGATTATTAATAGTAACCCTTGATCCAGGCTCGGTCACGCCTCTTATTTCGATAACTGTGTCAGTAACGATAAGATTGGTAGCTGGGGTAGTTACTTCAAGATGTGGGGGTGTATAAATTTTGTTCACCGAATACCCTAAATACCCAACGAGTAAAAGCGCTATGCAAAGCAAAAAAACTATTCTGATTCTTGCGGGCGTAATAATTTCTTTTGTAATATCTTGTTTTTGTGGGTGATACACCTGAATATCGCCACCCCCAATCTGCTGTTCATATACTTCGAGCAACTTTTTTTCTTGTAGTTTCAAAAATTTTGCGTATGTTTTGATATGCTGTTTAACATAAAACCCACCAGGTAATTTATTAAACTGGTTATCTTCAAGTGCTTGAATATATTTTTGAGGAATCTTAGTAATTTTTTCAAAAGCTTCAATATCAAGACCACCCTCTAATCTATATTTTTTTAATAATTCGCCAATAGTTTGCATTGCTATAGTATAAAGGGAAATGTACAAATCAACAAATTAATAACAAAATACACGAACGTTACCGTCCGTGTATTGCGTGCTAAAGCCAACCATCATCATCTGTCTCGCTTTGCTTGTTTGCTTTTTTATTACTTTGTTCATTTTCATCTTCAACCTCTTCTACAACCTCGTTCAACTCTTCCTCTTCGTTTAATGCTTCTTCAACAGATTCTTGGCTACTTTCTTCTGTATCCGCAACATCAACTGCGTCTTCGCTTACATCGCTACCATCATCAACTACCGACTCCTGTCTTCTATCTTCTGGCTCCTGTTCTTGAACATCATAGCCCATGGTATCAAGATCATCTTTTGATACTAAGATTTCACGAGGCTTTGCTCCTTCGCCAGGCCCGACAACACCAGCTTGCTCCAATAAATCCATAAGTCTCGCTGCGCGAGAATAACCGATTTTAAATTTACGTTGTAAAAATGATGTTGATGCTCTTCCTGCTTGAATAACTGTTGTTCTTGCTTCTTCGAAAAGTTCATCGCCCTCATCTGGGTCAGAGAAATCCGCTGAACCACTTGCGCTCGCTTTTTCGGTAATAGAGTTGTCGTAGACTGGATCGTCGCTTCGTTCTTTGAGGTAGTCAGTAACTTGCGAAACTTCTTCTTCGGAAAGAAACGCTCCTTGGATACGCACCGGTGATTTGTGCTGAGGATTTGAAAACAACATATCACCTTTACCAACCAACTTTTCAGCACCAGACGCGTCTAAAATAGTACGCGAATCCATTGATGATGCAACTGCAAAAGCAATACGACTTGGAATGTTTGCCTTAATAAGTCCAGTGATAACATCAACTGATGGACGTTGTGTCGCGAGTACGAGGTGGATTCCTACGGCGCGCGCCATTTGCGCAAGGCGAATGATGAGCGTTTCTACTTCGTTGCGCGCCGAAACCATTAAGTCAGCCATTTCGTCGATGACAAAGACAATGTAAGGAAGTTTCTCGGTGCTTGAAGAGTTGTATGAATCAATATTTCTTTTTCCAACAGTTTGCAAAAGCGTATATCTGCGCTCCATTTCCGCAACAGCCCACTTGAGAGCGTTCACGGTTTTTTTGACATCAGTAATTACTGGCGTGAGTAGGTGAGGGATGTCGGCATAAGCAGTAAGTTCAACTTTTTTTGGATCAACCATGATAAAACGAAGCGTCTCTGGTGAGTTTTGAAATAATAATGAGACGATGATCGTGTTGAGACACACTGACTTACCTGAACCAGTAGAACCAGCTACAAGAAGGTGTGGCATTTTATCAATTGGATAGCTCCACACTTTACCCGACA
>JADLGS010000019.1 GCA_020849205.1 Candidatus Falkowiibacteriota bacterium
GCCAAGTCAGATGCAGTTTGATTACACGATTGTAAATCTAGAATCATATCAAGCTCTCAAAGATGAAGATGAGATTCGCGACGCGAAGTTTTTGATTACTGCTGCTGGCACCGATATTGTTCGAGAGTATACGCAAGTATTCGCAAAAGCCGGATTAGAATTATTATCGCTTGATATTGAATCATTTGCGATGATTCGATCTGTGGTGGGAAATGACAAGTCGCTTGTCATGACTGTTGATTTTGGCGATAAGGCAACTAACTTGTCCATGATCGAAAGCGGTGTCCCTGTGCTTAATCGTTCCGTTGAGGTTGGTGGACAAACAGTAACTCAAAATTTAGCGTCGTTGATGAACATAACACTAGCTCAAGCTGAGCAGTACAAAATTGATTTGCCAATCTTGATGCAACAGCAACAATTAACTGCGATGCCAAAGCCAATTGCTGAATCAATTCAACCAGTCTTAAATGAAATTAAATTTTTAATCCAGACGTACTACAAACAAGTTGATGCTTCAAAAAAATTAGATAGAATTATGTTAACAGGAGGTGGAGCGCTACTCGCAGGACTGCGTGGACATATCGAAGCTCAAACAGACACAAGAACATATATCGCTGATCCATGGGCACGAGTAATTTATCCAGCAGAACTAGAAAAAATCTTAAAAGAGTTGGGTCCAAAATATGCAATTGCGCTTGGGCTTGCGATGACTAAAATCAGATAACTATGGATTTGTTTGGAAAACACGAAGACAATCCCAAAGCAACAAAACCCCCAATAGTTGGTCATGCACCAGAAAATAATCAAGAATCAGAAGTTGAAAATGAGCAAATCAAGAAATCTCCGCCAAAGGCGGATCAGCCTATGGCTGAAATAAATCAAGAAACTCTGCCAACTTCTCAACCTGTAACCATTCAACCTGAAACACAAACACTAGACTTAGGCGGCGCGTTAGCAAAACGACAACGTCGTATCAAACAAATGTTGATCGTTGCTGGTATAGTTGTAGTGGTGTTGTGCGTAATAGTTGGTAGTTATTACCTTATTCCAGTGCTTTTCTTGAGTAAAGAAGAGCCAACGATTACCGAATCTCTCAACCCCTTGATTAATCAACCAATTAACGAATTACCCAATCAACCAATTATCTCACAACCAGCTATTCCACAATCACCTATAATCTTACCAGACACACCACTTGCTCCATTACGTGGTTCGCTCGTAAAATTTGCAGGACAGAGTGTAATCTATCTTGTTGAAAATAATGGAGAGCTGCGCGTGGTAGATGTCGCGAATGTACTCTTTGATAACGGAGATACCATGAGTGCAATTGATCCCGGAATCATATATCAATTAGGAAATCAGTATCAATCGATTCGAAAAGGTTCGCAGGTAGTGACTGGTCAAGTAGACTTTGATCCTCGTATATTAACCACACAAGAATTACAACCATTTAAATAATAACTTACTATGGATACAAAAAATATAAAAATTCTTATCGTCGAAGATGACAATTTCTTGGTTGAAATGTATACAACCAAATTTGAACTCGAAGGTTTTACGGTTTTTTCTGCAGAAGATGGAGAGAAGGGATTTGACTCAGCGAAGGCAAATCAACCTGATATCATTTTGCTTGATATCTTGATGCCACGTATGGACGGTTTTGCAACAATTGAGGCGCTTAAAAAGGAGGAATCTACAAAAAATATTCCTGTAATTTTGTTGACAAACTTAGGTCAAAAGGAGGATGTAAAGAAGGGATTTGAACTTGGGGCAGCTGGTTATCTCATTAAGGCGCACTTTATGCCATCAGAGGTAGTAGACAAAATCAAAAAAATTCTTGAAGAGTCTAAGCAAGCTTAGCAAATAGCATGGAACTTACGTCGCAACAAAAAAATAAAATCATGATAACTGTAACAGTTGTGATTTTATGTGTGCTTGCGTTTTTTGTGTGGTGGTATCAATCAAAAAAACAAGCTGATCTGCAAACCTTGTCGCATCTTGGTACTTTACGTTCATCGCTAGCGTTGACCTATTCAACAACAAGTCATTATCCACTCGCGCAAACTCCAACACTCATTCCTAATCGCGATCTTGTTGTTGCTGGATATACAGGTCCATCATTCATGTATCAAACAGATGCAAAAGGTTCAGAGTATCGTATACAAACTTCATTGTTGGTAAGGCATCGTGCTCTTGGACTACTTAAAGGTGATATTTGTATTTCACCTCAAGAAATTACTAATGGTTCGTGTATAATTCAATAAATTATGATTCAAGCGCAACCACCAAAATCAAGCATCGTCTGGGTATTACTTGTTTTTTTGTTGATCGGTCTACTAGCGTCTGCGACGGTATTTTTACTTTCTTCATCTCAAGCAAAGGCTCGCGATTCAAAGCGTTTAGTTGATATTGCTCGTATTTCAACAGCTCTGGAATACTACAAACTTTCGCATTCGACGTATCCAATCGAAACCAAGGCATTGCCACTAGGCGTACCACAAACACAACGATTATGTGATGCAAAGTCTGGAGGCTTTGTCGCCGCTACTGCGCAGTGCGAGGTTGAATATACTAAAGTGGGAATCCCATTAGATCCAAGCGGTGATTCGTATGTGTATCAAAGTGATGGAAAAGGCTATACAATCGTTTTTATAACTGAAAAAGAAACGCAATACGGCGCGCCAGGAACTTACTTCGCGCACTCAAAAGGAATTAATAGAGATCCAAAAGTTCAATAATTAATGTACATAATGGGGGAGATTGATGGTACACCATGAACAAACAAGAAGCACACAAGCGCATACAAAACCTCAAAGAACTCATCAACAAGCATCGTTATGAGTATCATGTTTTGAATACGCAAACTATTTCAGATGAAGCGCTTGATTCACTCAAGCATGAATTATCATTACTTGAACAAAGTTATCCAGAATTTGTAACGCCTGATTCTCCGACGCAGAGAGTGGCGGGTAAGGCGCTTGATGATTTTGCCAAAGTTACTCACAAGCGAAGGATGATTTCGCTTAATGATATTTTTAATTTTGAAGAGTTGTCTGACTGGGAGGCGCGAAACAAAAAAATTGTAGACGCGCAGTATGAGTATGTTGTTGAGCTCAAAATTGATGGGTTTGCCATTTCGTTGATATATCGCGATGGAGTCTTAGTCACGGCAGCGACGCGTGGCGATGGGCTTGTTGGCGAAGATGTAACGCAAAATGTAAAAACGATTGAGTCGATTCCTTTGACGCTACGAGAAAAAATTTCGGGTGAGGTGGAAGTGCGCGGTGAAATTTTTATGAGCAAAAAAGCTTTTGACGCAATCAATAAACAGCAAGCTCAGCTAGGTGAAAAATTATACGCAAATCCACGCAATCTTGCTGCTGGAACAATTCGTCAACTCGACCCAGCGCTTGCGGCAAGTAGAAAACTTGATTTTTTTGCCTACGAATTGTTTATTGATGACAAGAGTATGCCAAAAATTGTTGAACACGAACGACTTCGTGAGCTTGGTTTTAAAACTTCATCGCACACTAAACTCGTATCAGATATTGCTGGAGTTCAGCGTATGTATGACGCGTGGTCTGATAAGCGCGAAAAACAAGATTTTTTGATCGATGGACTTGTGATAAAAATTAACGATCCAAAAGTTCGCGATACTTTGGGGATTGTTGGTAAAGCGCCTCGCGGCATGTGCGCCTACAAATTTCCTGCTCAACAAGTTACGACGGTTGTAAAAGGGGTTGATTGGTCTGTAGGGAGAACGGGCGTGTTAACGCCTGTAGCGACTTTTGAGCCGGTGTCGGTGGCTGGCACAACCGTGCAACACGCTACAATTCACAATATGGACGAAATTCGTCGCCTCGATGTTCGAATCGGCGATACAGTGATCATTGAAAAAGCCGGAGATATTATTCCAAAGATTGTGACTGTTTTGGCACAAATGAGAACCGGAAAAGAAAAAGTGATAACCGCGCCTTCGCATTGTCCTGTGTGTGGTAGTGTTGTACAACAAGCAAAAGGAGAGGTTGCGATCCGATGTAGTAATAATTCATGTTTTGCTTCTGAGGTCTCGCGTCTCATTCATTTTGTAAGCAAAAAAGCGTTTGACATTGAAGGGCTTGGCGAAAAAGTTGTTGAGCAGCTCGCAGTTAATGGATTGATCGCGTCGCCTGCGGATTTATACAAACTTACGATCGATGATTTTTTGACGCTTGAGGGCTTCAAAGAAAAGTCAGCAACCAATGCTTTTAACGCGATTCAAGCAAAAAAA
>JADLGS010000020.1 GCA_020849205.1 Candidatus Falkowiibacteriota bacterium
CACTTGCGGCAACTCCAAGAGTCTTAAAGTGTGTGCAACGCTACTACGCGACTTTCCGACGCGCTTTGAAACTTCTTCTTGTGTGAGATTAAACTCAGACAAAAGTCGTTCATATGACCGAGCCTCTTCGATAGCAGAGAGTTGTTTTCGTTGAATGTTTTCAATGAGAGCAATTTCTAATTTCTCTTGCTCCTTAACGTCACGAATAATCACCGGCACCGTTGGTAACCCCAACGCTTTTGCAGATCGCAATCTGCGCTCACCAGCAATCAATTCATACGAACCATCTGCTCGTTTTGTCGCTACCAGTGGTGAAATAATTCCATGAACTTTAATCGAGTTCATTAAATTTTCTAATTCACTTGGATCAAAATGAGTACGTGGCTGATGCGTATTAACTGATATTTTTTGTGGATCAAGTTGCAAAATAATATCTTTTGAATCTATGACCGCTGGCGCAACTGAAACTGCGCTCGATGGTTTTTGTGGGATCAAAGATCCAAGCCCCTTACCTAATGCCATATGATTAAGAAATTAAATTATTACTACTCACACTACTTTCTAGTTCAATGATTTCTCGAGCTAAACGTTCATATGCGCTCGCGCCTTTGCACTCAGGGTCATACTCACAAATACTTTTACCATGGCTTGGCGCCTCAGAAAGTTTTACATTGCGAGGAATTACCGTGCGAAAAATTCTACTTGGGAAATACTGATACAACTGCTGCAATACATCGTCAGAAAGTGAAGTGCGTTTGTCAAACATCGTAATCACAGCACCCATGATGGCAAGTTCAGGTTTAAGATTGTCTTGTAAAAGTTTTACGGTGTGAAGTAAGTGCGCGATTCCTTCGAGTGCGTAGTATTCTGCTTGCACAGGAATCAAGATTTCATCTGCCGCCAACAATCCGTTAATGGTAAGTAGTCCAAGAGAGGGCGGGCAGTCAATAATAATATAGTCATAATGAGAGCGAGATTCGTGGAGCGCTTGGTGAAGTCGGAATTCGCGCTGTTCTTCATTTACCAACTCAATATTCGCGCCCGCGAGATCAAGAGTTGCTGGAGCAACTTTATAGCCAGGGATTGAAGTGTTACAAATAATTTCTGGCATCGATTTTCTGCCAATCAAGACATCGTAAATACCGTGATTGAGATTGCGATAATCAATTCCAAGGCCAGAGGTAGCATTTGATTGTGGGTCTAAATCGACAAGCAAAACAAACTTACCAAGTCGTGCGAGGTAAGCGGCGAGATTGACTGAGGTGGTAGTTTTACCAACACCTCCCTTTTGGTTTACAACAGCAATAATCTTTGCCATATAATACGTATAGTATATCAGATAAAATGGGGAAAGTGAATTTGGTGTGCTGGTCCATATGATATGGTGCAGTTAGCACTTTTCAAAATATGAAACATCGATATAGTGGTAACCATATGCGAATATATGGCTCAATACTGCCTGGCGCGGCATCAATAGCGCGATATGGGTTTGTCATCGATAAGTTAACTCAAGATGCAAAGCAACGACTAAAAGTAGTTGGTTGGCATAATTCCCATAATAGCAACTGTAGTTTAACTGCGCGACATTTTGGTATTAGTAGAAATACAGTAAGTCGTTGGAGCACGCAACATAAAGTTGGTGGTGCGATAGCACTCAATGAACGATCGCGCAGACCACATAGGTTAAGACGACCTACAACATCACATAATGTGATTGTTTTGATCATTGGTGTACGCAAAGAATTTCCAACATGGTCAAAACATAAGATTTCAGCGTATCTAAAATGGAATCATCAAATACTTGTATCGCCAAGTACGGTTGGTAGAGTACTGAAACGAAAGAATCTCATTAACCGTAAATCTTCTGTGAAACGCATTAGAGCAGCATTACGACCAAAAGCTCGATTTCCTAAGGGAATGATCATTTCAAAGCCAGGACAAATGATTCAAATTGATACTAAGTATATTGTAGTGTGTGGCGGTAGAACATTCTTCCAATTCACTGCGATTGATGTTTTAACAAAGCAAAGAATACTGCGTGTATATCCATCTCAATCCTCAAGGAATGGTGCAAAATTTTTAACGGACTGTAGAAAAGGATTTCCATTTAAGATCATCAACGTGCAAACTGATAACGGAGCCCCATTTCTTAAGCACTTCGAAAAAGCATGCAAAAAGTATCGCTATCAACATTACTTCATTGAGCCTCATCAACCAAAGCAAAATACTTTCGTTGAACGATCTCATGAAGCTGATGAATTTGAATTTTACAGACAAGGAAAGAAAAGCATGTTGCTACCTGTTATGAGGCAACGAATGCGAGAATGGCAAGATGTTTGGAATAACAGGCGTCCACATGAAGCGCTGGGGCAACTAACTCCTAAGATGTATTTCGAACGTTTAAATGAGATCACATTAGCAACAAAAGACTACATAATTCTTCAAAGCTAACTGCATCATATGTATCTGGACCTGGACATTTGGAATATAGAATATGGAATGTAGTATTGAATAGTTATTTTAAGAGTGGTTTAAGTATATAATAATAACTAGGAAAAACCGCCATTTGTGTGTACACATTACCCCTTTATATTGACAAAAGTATTGTTATTATGTAAATTAAATTTATCTCAGTTGTGGGATAATTTGTACCTAACACAAGGAATGGGGTATGAGAAAGACTGTAGTAGAGTTACATAATCAAAAGGAACTAAAAGACTTTTACAAAGATCTTTATGGATTAGGATATTACAACTGGAAACCTGATGGGTTAAGCTTTATATATGCGACGTTCATATATTCAGCAATCCATGATCTTGGATTTATCCTAGATGACTCAAGAACATTTCCGGCATTGACTGAAAATGTAATATTTTCACCTTCTGTCAATGGATTATATTGTTCCTATCAAGTACAACAGATTGTCAAATGGCTTGAATTGCATTTTCATGCAATAAATCAAGAGGCAGTGAAATTAATCGATACCGAACCAAAGCCAGCTAAGCCAATATTATTTTTATTGCGCTCTAAGGCTACAAAAAATCAATATTTTGAAGATGTATATCAAGACAGACGTAGCAAAATGATTCGAAAGCTCAGGCTGTACTACTCTTCGCTTGAGAACTATTTACTTCAAAATCAGACATCGGTTTGATACACGCTTTCAAAAAACATCATTGCCGCTCCTTACGTAGGAGCGGCATTTTTAATTATGCATAATGCACAACATAACTAATAACTTCTAAGCTTAACAAGTAAAATATCAACAAAAACAAAAAATACTCATTACTGAGTATTTTTATTGGTCGCTGGGGGCAGAATCGAACTGCCGACCTCGGGCTTATGAGTCCCACGCTCTAACCTTCTGAGCTACCCAGCGTAATACTTTAGGGTGCCGCGAGTGGGAATCGAACCCACACGCCCTTACGAGCACGGGATTTTGAGTCCCGCGCGTCTGCCAGTTCCGCCATCGCGGCATAATAAAGTGAGTATATAGTAATACGAAATCGACGCGAAGTCAATCCATGTTATTACTAATTCAATACCCCTGAAACACCAAGTGTCAGTATCGTTACTATCACGCCGGCGATGGCAACGCCCGCGAGGGCGTAGAGAAATGCGCGTACTGGTTTGATGCCAAATAACCATGCCGCAACAGCACCCGTCCACGCCCCCGTTGCTGGAAGTGGAATGGCGATGAATATAATAAGAGCAATTGCGCCATACTTTTCGTGCGAAGTGACGAATTTTGATCGAGTGCGCGCGAAGAGCCAGGTGAAAAATCTTTCAAACACTTTGAAATGCTTTCGTAAAAAATTTGAGATCGGCTCGAGCAAAAGAAGAATAGGAAGTATTGGCAACATATTTCCTACCACACTCAAAATATATGCTTTTGGAATACTCATACCATACACGGTGAGTGCTACCGGTAGCGCGCCACGCAATTCAATAATGGGCGTCGCAGCCAATGCAAGCGTCAATAGTTCACGATAATAACTAGTTATGATACTCATATAATTGTGATGAAATAAATTCAAGCGCTTTGATGTCGGCAAATCGAGATTCAATAGTTGTAGCGCCAAGTACGATCGCGCTTATATTTCTTTTGTGTTGACCAGTAAGTAACGCTGCCAAGCAATACCCTGCTTGCGGAAGATATCCCGTCTTTGCAGTAATAATTTCAAGATACGATGAACTCGTAAGATAATTAGTTGCTACCACCTTCACATCACGTACTTCTTCTTGATACTTAACTTCAAATGAATATGATGATCGCGTTGTCGCGTCTGCAATCAAAGGCTGACTTCGTGCCGCGCGAAGTAGTAGTACTAAGTCGTGCGCAGTGCTCACATTCCCGGCATCAAGGCCAGATGGTTCGGTGAATTCTGTCGCCTGCATTCCCAAGCTTTGCGCCTTTTGATTCATCGCAGTTACAAAATCTTGCTTTGACATACCCGAAGCCCGCATGAGCAAGTACGCGCCTTCGTTATCAGAACCAACTAATGTTGCGTAAACCAAATCCGCAACTCGAATCGACTCTCCTACCAAAAAGTGTTCAATACCTCCCTGATGACGATCCTCTTTTTGCATCACAATTTCTTTGTTCATGTCGATTTTTTGATCCAAAAATACCAACACCGTCATGAGTTTTGTTATTGAGGCGATCGATCGTTTCGTGTGCGCGTCTTTTTCATACAATATTACGCCCGATGATTCGTCAATCAAAATAGCGCTTTGCGCAGAGAGTGGTACATCAATAATATCGCTTTGTCGAGGAGTAATACTTTGCGTCTCGACCTCTCGTTGTGAATCAATCAAAAGACTCTCATGAACAAAAGAATTCATGAGAGGTTGCGCTATTAATGCTATAAATAATTCAAAAATCATTATATTAACACATTACACGATACAGATTACACAATACACTCTCAAAATTAAATATTTTTTTCGTCGTCCTCTTCGTCATCGTCATCATACTCATCTTCATCATCATACTCATCTTCATCATCATACTCATCTTCATCATCTTCTTCCACCTCTTCCGACAGGGCAGACTTCTCTTCTGACTCCTGACTACTGATTTCTTCCAGCTGCTCGCGAGCGGCTGGATCTGACTTCTGAATCAGCTCATTTAATTCTGAGGTATCCCCTACAACTACTGCAGCGGCATCAGCGATTTTTGCAGGATTTAAAAGTTGTTGAATCAAAGTGTGGTCGTGTAATTTCTCGTATTCAGGAAGTTGAGATGCAGAAGTAATTCCTAAATATTTCAAGAAATCAAACGTTACTTGATACACCGACAATAACCCTTGCTCATCTTTTTTTTCTTCAATAAAACCTCTCATAAGTAAATTACGCAAAATGAGAGAGCAATTCACTCCACGCAACATCTCCAATTCTGTTTTTGAAATTGGACCTCGATAAGCAATTACCGTTAACGTTTCAAGACTTGCAGGCGTTAAATCACCTGTCGTTTCTTCTTTGAGAAATTCAGAAATTAATGAAGCGTTTTGCGCGCTCGTTGCTAACTGCGCTTTATCATCAATTCGAATTAGTGATACGCCCGATTCATCTGCAGGATATTTTTTTGCAAGCGCATCAAGCGCGTCCTGCACCTCTTGTTTCTTGGCGTTAGTTTTTTCCATCAAAAATTTAACCGTTAATGGTTTAATTGAGATGAATAAGAGTGATTCAATTTGATTGATGAGAGACATACGAATGATACTGTAATGATGAATGATGAGCTACATACGCAGCAACTGTTTCAAAGTCCTTGAGTATGTGCGAGTTATGACAAATGCCGGTTTGCATAACATATGAAAATTTTTCTAATTCTTCTTGCGTAACAGCTAGGGCAAGTAAACTGCGCATAGCATAGGCAGATTCATATGAAACATGAGGGGTGACAAGATTGATGTAATCAAGGACTAGACTCCTTGTAAGCATCTTATAATATTCCAAAGAACTTCTCAATACGACGCTTTCGTGACACATTTCATAGATCACGTCATACGCTTCATCATATTTACCCTCCGTATACAATCGAAGGCTGAGCCCAAGATGAAAGTCAAAGACGCCAGCTTTGGCAAGGACGCTACGCGCTTCATCGGTAGGCGCGTGATTATAGATTTCTTGAGCATCAAGTTTGAGTAAAGTTTTTTCGTACAGCTTATTTTTACGTCCCTGAGTATAATCAATGATGTTGCGTAGCGCTGTGAGTGTTGTACTCGTAATTGGAGTTGGTTCTTTTGACGCATGAATTTTTTCAAATAATTCATACCAGCGCAACTCCTTAGAATGAAATGGATTTGGCGTTTCATGAACATGTTTGCATGAACACACACTCACCTGCTCATCAAGATAGGCGCAAAGCGCCTGCGCATACGCAATCAATTCTTTTGAAAGACTCTGTGATTCTTTTTGTGCGGCGCGTTGCGCAAACTTTTGAAAACTTAAACTGGGCGACACTAACTCAATAAGATGACGAGCGTGTGGCGTTAACGAATCTTTTGACATCAATGAAATCAAAAAAAGAATACGAGGGATAAGTGTGTACTCTTGCGACAGATTCATCATCGCGTGCATACTGAATCGTTCATAAAAAGGCCCAACAACTAAATCCAATAACAATTCTTGTGCTTCATCGTATCGCCCTGCAGCAAGCAACTCTTCGATCACCTCTCCATAGACATGATACACTCCGTGCAACAAAGCGATTTGCCGAAGCTGAGTAATATTTCCCGATTCAAAAAGATCAACCATGATATCGATGAATGGGTTATGCGTTGTAGTGTTGATGGTAGTGTATACCCCCTCTGTTTTCATATACCGTCGCTAAATTCTGTTTCTAAAGCTATAGCAGAAAGATCTGAATTTACATTTTTCTTGATTACAATATCCCCCAAATACTCTCCTTGTTCAACATCAAGCATCTTTTGTTTTGCTAATTCCAAAATCGCCAAGAAGCTCACAATTTTTTCGCTTCGTGAACCATGCACGAGTACAGATTTTTTGAATGAAAAGGCGGTGTGAGACATGAGCAAGTCCTTGATGTGCGAAATTTTTTCTTTGATGGTGACCACTTTTTCAATAATCTTTTTTTCCAAAATTTGGGGCGGTGTAATTTTTTGCAACAACAAAGAAAAGAGCGAATGTAATTTTTCTTGTGTTATTGGTTTGCGTGGAGTAATAAATCCTTCAACCGCAATCTGAGGATACGAATCTTTGGTAAATAAATTTTGTTTTTTGTGAGCGATTTCAGAAATTTTGTGTGACGCTTCGACGAACTGTTTGTACATCTTGAGTTGTCGTTCAAGGTCTATCGCGTCTTCATCTTCAACGAGAAGTGTTGGTAATAACGCCTTTGACTTGATGAGGATTAATTTTGATGCAATAACCAAAAAATCCGCAATCTCATCTGGAGGGATCTGCGGATTTTGTTGTAAATATAAAATATACTGATCTGCAACAGCAGCAAGCGAGACTTTGGTGATTTCGAGCTGTTGTTCCTCGATGATCTGGAGCAACAATTCTAACGGCCCATTAAATTGATCTGTCGTAACGGTATACTTTGGCATTGGGTATATTATAACATGGTGGAAAGGATATAGGATACAGGATATAGGATGTAGATTTTGGGGATAAATGATACAAAAAGAAGAAGCAATTTCTTGCCTCTTCCTATATCCTATATCCTAACTTCTATATCCTATTTAATAGAAATCTTTAATTCTTTGAGTTGCTTTGGGTCGATATCTCCCGGAGCATCAAGCATCAAGTCTCTACCGTCGCCGGTTTTTGGAAATGCCATTACTTCGCGGATTGAAGGTTCGTCTTGAAGTATCATCATAATGCGATCAAGTCCGTACGCAAGGCCTCCGTGTGGTGGCGCGCCATATTCAAACGCAGAAAGCATGTGACCAAAACGGAGTTGCGCTTCTTCATCGCTAACGCCTAAAATAGTAAAGATTTTCTTTTGTAAATCTTGTTCGTGAATACGCATTGATCCTCCGCCAATTTCGTATCCGTTTAATACCATGTCATATGCGTTGCTTCGGACCGCAAGTGGATTTGTTTCGAGTAACGTAATATCCTCATTGAGTGGTCGTGTGAATGGATGATGTACTGCTGCAACTTTTCCATAACCATGCTCATCACCTTTATTTGCTTTGAAGAGTGGAAAATCAACAACCCACGCGAATGCCAAAACATTTTCATCTGCCAATTTTAATCGCTTCGCAACATCTTTTCTCACCTGCCCCAAACTTTCTACGGCAGTGTCAAATTCATCTGCGGCAAAAAATACGATATCGCCTTGCTGTAGTCCAACTGCTTGTGTAATTCGTGAAGTCAAATCATCTCCAAGGAATTTCATGATTGGTGAAGATAATCCATCTTCCTTATGCGTAATATATGCAAGACCTTTTGCGTGATGATTTCTTGCGAGTGCAGTTAATTCATCAATGTCTTTGCGACTAAACGAGGCGCCACCCGGCACGCGCATTGCTTTAACCACTCCACTATTTTTAACAGCATCTGCAAATACAGAAAATCCGCAACCATCTACTAATTTTGTGAGATCAACAAACGCAAGATCATAACGTAAATCAGGCTTGTCAGATCCATACATATTCATTGCGTCTGCATAGGTCAAACGTTTGAATGGAGAAAACAACATTTTTTTGTGCGGTGCAACAGCAGCAACTACTTGCGTCATCATCTCTTCGTTGATGTTTAAGATGTCTTCTTGTTCGATAAACGAAAGCTCCATATCGATTTGCGTAAACTCTGGCTGACGATCACCGCGTTGATCTTCGTCGCGGAAACATTTAACAATTTGATAGTAGCGATCCATACCAGCAACCATCAACATTTGTTTTAATTGTTGAGGACTTTGCGGAAGTACATAAAACTTTCCTTCGTTTTGACGCGATGGAACAATAAATTCACGCGCACCTTCTGGTGTTCCTTTGATAAGCGCTGGAGTTTCAATATCCAAAAATCCTTTTGCGTTGAGATACTCACGCACTTTAGTAATGAATGTGTGACGCGCGACAATATTTTTTGTCATGCGAGGATTTCGCAAATCCAAATAACGATACTTCATGCGCACTTCTTCGTTCACTGGTTGCTCACCCGTAATATCAAACGGTGGTGTGATTGCAGTATTCAAAATTTCCAATCCAGAAACAGCAACTTCAATCTCTCCTGTCGCAAGTTTTGGATTGATCATAGACTCCGGTCGAGCAATCACCGTTCCCGTTACTTTCAAAACCCACTCAGAGCGAATCGCCTCTGCCTTTTTGTGCGCCTCAGGGTTACTCGTTGGATCAAATTTAATTTGCGTTAATCCAAAACGATCACGAAGATCGATGAAAATAATTCCACCGTGATCACGGCGAACATTAACCCAACCCGTAAGCGTTACGGTTGAATCAATATGAGCTTTTGATAATTCGTTACAAGTGTGAGTACGGAGCATAGTTGTTAGTTATTGGTTGTTAGTTGTTAGTTGATTTTAGCGACTTTTCGAGACCCCAGAGCATTTTTGAACATTCATTATACCTTTCATTTAACTCATTATACTTATCTTTGATAATATATTCTCTTGAAAGCGCAACATTCAAATGATGTTGTGTTTCTCTGATTTCACCCATTGCCCTGCTAATACCTTCAAGATAGATATTGGTATGCTTATTTCCAAAAGTTTCTGCAATATTTGCTGGACCGGAATTCGAAGACCTTCTTACCTGACTACCAAGTTCATACATTTCATACTTAGGAAATCTTAGAGTAATTCGAAATACTTCATCAGCTAATTGAAATAATTTTTTATATACTTCTAATTCATGATATTGCATAACTCACTGTTAACTAACAACTAAAATCTAACAACTATCAACTAAAAAATCCGCCTCTGTATTCTCAAGTAAAAATATACTTGAAACTACAAGGGCGGATTTTCCGCGGTGCCACCTTGCTTACCCATCTTATTGCGCTAAGACTAGGCATCTTTGTGAATTTGTATAACCTCGCTGTTCGTTACACAGCTCAAGTGGTTATGAGTGTAGTATAACAAAATCTAAAAATTCTGCAACTACAATTACTCATTACTTACAATTAAAAAGCCCGACGCGCATGGCACGCCGGGCAAAAAAAACATTTATGAGTATCAGTGAATTGCAAGAATACGTGTGCCTGAATTAAACAAATAACGAAGACAACACACTACTGACAAATCCCTTTCTTCACTAGAATGCGATAACATGGCACAACATACCTCACCCTCGACTTCATACTCTGAGCCAAGAGCCACGATATCCGACTTCGTTTGCTGTTGCGGATACTTTGCTCCAAATAACAACAAATGCTCAATGCGACCAAGTTTCAATCCGCGAGCCGTAACCTCCTTTTTTGCATCTTCAGTAGAAATGGGATGCTCAAAAGAAATTAATTCGAATACTACAGTTTGGATCCCACTCCCACTTATTGGAAAATTCCCAGCATTTAGTGCGGGATGCCTCCAGTCGTATTCACCAACATCAACCATTTGTTCGAGTGAAAACGAGTAATCAATTGTGCCAGTAAAACTATCTAGATCAGCAACTTTCTTCACTGACTTAACAACAACTTCTGACTCACCGCGTATCACCGATATCAATCGCTTCAGCGCATCACCTTCGCACATACGCTTAATATCCGCATTGGTAAGTCCCGCACGTCGGCACGCAAGCTTGAATTCATGGGCTTGGCTAACATCGAGCATTAATGGTTCTACACCTTGATGACTCATATGAGTCTCCTTTTGGTTATGCAACTATGTCCATATGGACGGTGTTGCGGGTTTTAAAGTTCAATAGGTAAATACATTCTATCATATTTTTATTCTTTTGTCAACTATCAAAATTTGTATATAGCCTAATTCTAGGTAAGTTATAACCCCTTAAACGCATCAAGCGCTGTCAGGGGTTTGTGAAGTTGAAATTCGAGAAGCTGTCGTGCGATTTTTTTGAACTCACTTAATTCAATAGTGCCAAATCGATAGTTTTTGAGTGTTTCAAAATGCTCATCAAGCGCGAGTAAAAGATACTTAATTGCAGCGTCAGAGATCGTGTGCGCATATTCAGGAAGTTTTTGTGGAGCGCACTCGCGACAAATCAATCCACCCGCTCTCACGTCAATGACGGCATGCGGAGCAATGATTCCGCGCAAACACTGCGTACATCGTGTCAGCTCAGGTCGGTACCCCAAGAGATCAAGCAACTTCACGCCAAAAATGTGTACGAGTGATTCAAAATCAACGTCAG
>JADLGS010000021.1 GCA_020849205.1 Candidatus Falkowiibacteriota bacterium
AAGTCGCTGCCAAAAAAGCAGAAAAGAAAACTAAAAAATAAACACAGAATCACAGAAGCGCAGATACACGGATGGAAACATCCGTGTTTGTGTTTTACTTGATACTTGTGCTGTATATTGCTATACTCATTTTACAAAAATTATGAATCCCGCATACGAAAAAGTAAAACAAAGATACCTAGAACTTGAAGCGATGATGAGTGATCCAGCTATCACCTCAGATGCCAAAAAGCTCACAGAAATATCAAAGGAATACGCCGACCTCAAAGAGACGTATCTTCTTGTTGTTGCTTTTGAACAAACTCAAGCATCCCTTGAGCAAGCTCAAGAGATGCTTGCTGGTAGCGATGAAGATATGAAGGAACTTGCTCGCACAGAAGTTCCAGAGCTCGAAGCAAAAATCGAATCACTTACCGCGCAACTCACTCAAGCGCTTTTGCCAAAAGATCCGCGTGACGAAAAAAACGTGATCATCGAAATTCGCGCAGGCGCCGGAGGTGACGAAGCAGCGCTCTTTACTGCCGAGCTGTACCGCATGTACACACGATACGCAGAAACCCATGGATACAAAATCAATCTCATTTCTGGAAATCAGATTGGAATCGGTGGCTTCAAAGAAGTTATTTTTGAAGTACTTGGAAAAAACGCCTACAAACAATTTAAATTTGAATCCGGCGTACATCGTGTTCAACGCGTACCGCAAACAGAAAAACAAGGACGCGTGCATACTTCGACAATTACTGTTGCAGTACTTCCAATCGTAGAAGAAACTGAGTTTAAAATTGATCCAAAAGATTTGCGCAGTGACACATACGCCTCAGGTGGAGCTGGTGGACAAAGTGTCAACAAGACAGAGTCTGCTGTTCGCATCACCCACCTCCCAACCAACATCGTCGTTCAATCTCAAGATCAGCGCTCACAACTTCAAAACAGAGCAAAAGCTATGCAAGTTTTGATTGCTCGCATCATCGCGCACGAAGAAGAAAAGATTGCCGCACAAAACAGCGCTGATCGCAAAGCGCAGGTTGGAACTGGTAGTCGCTCAGAAAAAATCCGAACCTACAACTTCCCACAAGATCGCATCACCGATCATCGCATCAAGCAAAATTGGAGCAACATCCCATCGATTATGGATGGCAAGTTAGATGCAATCATCGAAGCGCTACAAATTGCCGCGCAAAATAACGCGCTTGGCAGTGGTGACGATGATGAAGAATAATCATGAAGCGTCCAACGATTCAACAAATTTTAGATAAAGATCATCTCATTATCGATGATCGGTTTGGATCTCCTCAAAATGATATTGAGGAGATTTTGCTTTGGGTAACGAAATGGAATTACGAACAATTACTACAACATCAAAACAAGCGACTTAGTTTCACGCAGTATCTTCGCTATATCCTTGCGCTTGGTAAACGTAAGCGCGGAATGCCAATCGCCTATATCACGGGATACAAAGACTTTGGTGGTCGTCGTTTTATGGTTAATCGTCACACGCTCATTCCGCGAGCCGACACGCTCGTTGTCGTGGAGTACGCGCGTCGTTTTTGCGTTGAACACGGTATAACCAACATCATTGAAATTGGCGTAGGGTCTGGCGCGCTCATCACAACACTTACGCTTGAATTACATAATCCTTCAATGACATTCATTGGTACTGATATTTCACAAGATACACTTAAAGTCGCGCGCAAAAACGCAAAAACACACGGCGCATCAATTTCATTTGTGTACAATAATTTACTTGATAACGCAGAAAATTTTATCCCGTCTACGAAATATATTATTATTTCCAATCCTCCTTATGTTGCTACTGCGGATTTGAATGAACCTAGTATTGCCTACGAACCAAAACTCGCGCTCGATGGTGGAGCTGATGGCATGAAATATTACGAGGAACTTTTGAAACAAATAAGCACCCTTACTCATAAACCAGAGGCAGTTTTTTTTGAAATTGGTTTTAACCAAGCGCAATTAATTTCACAGTTAACAAAAAAATATCTACCAACGGCAGATATTTTGATTCGCAAAGATCTTAATTCGCTTGATCGAGTTGCATTAATTCAAATGAATCCTTCTCAACAACATTAATCCAAATCTTTCCTGGGTTAATACTTATTTCTTCTCCTGTAGTTGTGTAATAACGAGTAAGTGACTCTACATCATCTTTTTTCCAAACACCCTCCTGGACTTTGCCATGCGCAAAGATCCACACCTTCCCTTCTCCGACTATTTCAATTGCGCGGCGACCAACAGCGTCTAACACTTGGTGTGCATGTTCTTGAATTATAACGGTGTTCGCAAAAATTAATGAACCATCCGCAAGTTCCATTGGTTCCTTGGCTTGGTAGCGTTGATACAGGTCTAATTCAGAGTTGTAAATATATTTTGCTTGATACGTGCTGTCAGTATAATTTACGATGATGTCGTATGGATACGAAACTCCCAACTCTTTTGAATCATCAAACTTCCAACCAGCATAAAAGCCAGTCGTATCAATTTCGCGTTCTTCATACATTTTCAACATTAAATCGCTTGAAGTATACACATTGTGTGGCGCGTATCTATCAGATGAACGCCAGAAATATTGTGACCAAAAGAATTGATCATTATCGATCAAATCCAATTTCTTAAGGTATGCAAGCGCATCAGGTGATCCACCTACATGCATATACACAGCATTAAATGGCGATGCTAATTCAAGATAGTATGGACGAGCACTGCGTACTGGTCCCAATTTTTCTACCTCAGTGCCATATGGAAATAATGCCATGAATCTTGGGATTCTTCCCTCCGCAAGCGCTTCGTATACCACAGAAGCTTTATCAAGACCCGATAATGGCCAACTCTCAAAATTGTTTTCCACCATCACCGCAGTGACGTGTGATAAGGCGTCTTGGGTTGACGAAAGAGCAACTCCATCGAGCGTTCGACGAATTACTG
>JADLGS010000022.1 GCA_020849205.1 Candidatus Falkowiibacteriota bacterium
AACAAATCAGTTTCCAAGAAGATTTGACCGTCAGTAATTGAGATCACGTTAGTAGGAATGTACGCAGAAACGTCACCCGCTTGTGTTTCAATAATCGGAAGCGCTGTGATTGATCCACCACCGTAATTTTCATTTAAACGAGCAGCGCGCTCCAAGAGACGAGAGTGAAGATAAAATACATCACCAGGGTATGCTTCGCGTCCCGGTGGGCGTCTCAAAAGTAGAGAAATTTCACGGTACGCAACAGCGTGCTTTGTAAGATCATCATAAATAATCAAAACATCTTTACCTTGTTCCATGAAGTATTCAGCAATCGCAACACCTGCGTAGGGCGCCATGAAGCTCATTGCCGCAGGTTCTGAAGCGCCAGCAGAAACGATGAGCGTATATTCCATCGCTCCAGCTTCAGAGAGACGAGTTTGAATTTTGCGTAATTTTGAATCTTTTTGACCAATCGAAACGTAGATACAAATTAAATTTTGTCCTTTTTGATTTAAAATGGTGTCGATGGCAATCGCTGTTTTACCAGTTTGACGATCTCCGATGATAAGCTCACGTTGACCACGACCAACTGGAATCAATGTATCGATCGCCTTGATACCAGTTTGCACCGGCACAGAAACTGATTTACGTGTAATAACACCGGGAGCAATGCGCTCTACTGGATTATTTTTTACCGCTTTAATATCGCCTTTACCATCAATTGGTTGGCCAAGCGCGTTTAACACACGACCGATTTGCGCATCGGCAACTGGAACTTCCAAAATCTTTCCTGTAGCTTTTACCGACATTCCCTCAACAATTCCTCGATAATCTCCCAAAATAATGGCACCGATAGTGTCTTGCTCAAGATTAAGAGCAACACCTGTTACTCCATTTTCAAAAGTTACCATTTCAGACGCAGCAACGTCAGAAAGTCCACCAATACGAGCAATTCCGTCAAACACTTCAAGCACAACACCAACTTTTTGCGCTGCTACATCAGCCTTAAACGAAGCGATGTGTGATTTGAGATTTTCGATAATATAATTCTTGTCTGCCATAGTAATATCTTAAAAATTTTTGACTAAATGATTTGAGAGTTGATCTAGTTTTCCTGAAAGCGAGTAATCATACACAGTATCCTTGAAATACACTTTATATCCTCCAAGTAACGCATCATTAACTTCATTCTTTATGTTAATTGATTTTGCATCAAGAACTTTTTTGAACTTGTTTGCAATCTCATCTTGAAGTTGAGTGTTGAGTGGGTAGCGACTTTGCACACGAATAGTAGTCACGCCATTGCGTTCATCCCAGAGTAACTCATAGGCATCAATCACCTGTTGATATTTTTCAAGCATCCCCACTTTTGCCAAATAACTCGTAAAGTCCTTCAAAACTTTTTTTAATCCTGCAGAATCAGCATCAAGAGTGAGTTCGTATAGAGCGGATGCGATATGTTGTACAGTAATTTTACTCATACTACTTTACCGATTCTTTAATAACTTGTTCATCAATTGATTGATGTACTGCCTTGCCTAGTACTGCTTTTGTACTTGCGATTACAAGCTGGGTAACTTCTGCCTTTGCTTCTGAAATCATTTTCATTTTTTCTTGATTAATTTGTTGCTTTGCTGCATCAACAATACCAGCAACCTGATCCTTAGCTTGGTTAATCATTGCAACACGTTTCTCTTCGGCAACAGCGTGCGCCGCTTTCACAATTTCCTGAGCTTCAAACTTAGCCTGTGTTACCAACTTTTTTGACTCTTCTTGAGTTTGAGCGAGTGTAGTTGCTGCCATTTTTGCGTCAACAACACCTTTCTCAATAACTTTCGTGCGTTCTTGCATGACTTTGCTGAGAGGTTTTAACGCAAAAACATACAACACCAAAAACACAATGCCAAAATTTACTATTTGAGCAAAAAGTAATGAGAAGTCGATGTGAAATGTTTGAATTAATGATTCCATAATGATAGTTGTAAGTTATAAGTAATCAGTTGTAAGCTAACTGTTAACTTATAACTGTTAACTGTTAACTTTATCTCCTACTTATCCCACAACACAACAATGTTATGCCGTGGGTAAATAGAAGATATTAAAGTGAAAACGCGATTACGAGAGCGTAGATAGCGATCGCTTCTACGAACGCTGACGCGAGAAGCATAGGAACTAAGATCTTGCTCGCAGACTCAGGGTTGCGACCAATTGATTCCATAGCTTTGGCACCGATCTTACCGATCGAGTACGCAGGCACCATCGCTCCAATAGCGATAGTCGCTGCTTTTGCAAATACTGCAAATTCCATAGTGTTATGTGTACCGTCACATCGACGACTTTGTTATTTTTTACGTCGTGTGGTTAGGCTTATGAATAAAATAGTACTTTTTTAGTTGTAAGTACTAAGCGCTAAGCATTATTTTTTCATACTGCTTACTACTTAATACTTACACCTATTTTTTGTTACTAATGTGCCGGATGCATCTCGCCTTCATGGTGTTCGTCATGAGAATGATCTTGAGCTGCAATTGTAAAATACACCATAGTAAGCATTGAGAAAATCAAAGCTTGGATAAAGCCAACCAACACTTCCATAAAAATAAATGGTAGTGGTACAAAATACGCCATGAGGGCGCTCATAGCGCCAAGTAAAACCTCACCAGCAAAAACATTACCAAATAAACGTAGTGACAATGAAGCGATTTTTGCAATTTCACCAACAATTTCGATCAAACCCACAAAAATATTGATAGGCGCTGTCACCAACACAACAGGATCTTTCAAAACTTTTTTTGGAATTTCCAAAAGCGCATTAATGTTAATATATTTATTAAACATCTTCCACGCTCCAATAGAAATAATTCCAAAGATATTTGATCCGATAACAGAAATGAGGCCAAGCGCGAGTGTTGTGTTGAGATCGGCAGTTCCGCCACGCAAAAAAGGAACAAACACGTCATGTCCGTCGTGAGTTTGGATGTAGCCAAACGAGCCAACGCCAGGAATCAACCCCATCCAGTTATTGATAAGGATAAAAAAGAATACTGATGAAACAATAGGAAAGATTTTTTGTGAAATGTTTCGATCACCCGTCACCTGATCACACAACGACAAAGCCCCTTCAATAAATAATTCAAAAACATTTTGAATTCCTTTTGGGATAGTAGCAAGTTTTTTGCGAAGCATGACTGCTAACAGCACAATGATCGCCACGGCAACCCATGAGGTCACCAGTGCGTTAGTAATTGCAAAATTACCAACGTGATACATTGGCTCTGCAAATAATGTTGCTTCGTGAGACACCTCTGCCTCATGTTCTTCAGTAGATGCTTCATGAGTATTAGCAGGAACTTCGTGATCCAAAGCTTGAGTAGTCGCCTGCGACTCTTTGAGTAATTCGCGAGATTGTTCTTTTGATACACTTGCCATATGCTATAAATATGTTTTAGCCTCTCTCCAGATTCCAATGAAACTTATGAACATCCCAATAACAACCAAGATAGCAACGAGTACTCCGTTTTTTAGAGAAAAACGAGATGCAAGTTCTATTATTCCCAATGCAAGAAAAGCAGGCACGAGAATCCAAGCCCACACGCGAAAAAATATTTTGATTGCGGGCATCCACCAGGGTTGTATAGGTGACATAAAATATTCAAAAAACACAAGTATTGTATATGAAAAACACAATATTTGCAATACAAAAAAAATTTATATTCGTTTTACCCTAATATAATTGATTTTTTTGCCTTTTTTGATAAATTTTGACTCAAATTCAGTAACCCACTTCCTTACCTCAAATGAGGTATCATGAACATGCGAAGAATGTTCAATAATTTCAAATCCACACTTTGGAAAAGTAGAAAGCGAGTATTCGTACAACATATCATTATCCGTTTTCATAACAATCTCACCATGTTTCATTAAAATATGATGAAAAATTTTCAAAAATTCAGGTGATGTTAAACGATGGCGCTCATGTTTGTTTTTTGGCCATGGATCAGAAAAATTTAAATGAATTCTACTAACCTCGCCTTTCTTAAAAAAGTTTTTGAGATTTTGGGCGCGAGTCGCAACTAACTTCAAAATCCCTGACTCAACAGATACTTTGTTTTTGCGTAATGCTTTCCACAAACGAAATTCACGAATCTCAACTCCAATATAATTAAACGACAACTCTTGTGTTTCATAATCTTGTATCATTTGTTGTAAAAATCCACCATTCCCCATCCCAACTTCCAAAATAATAGGATTTTTATTGCCAAAAACTTTTGTATGCCACTTCCCCTTGAGAGTTTTCAAAAACGCCTCATCTTTAAAAAGTGAGACGTTGTCATAGAGGGTACTTACCTGATCCAAAACCTTTTGTTTAACGCGGGGCATATCTTAAAAAAATGATCGTTCTTTTGATTTCTTTGCAATTGCAAATGCTTCATCAGCAGTTTCCACAAAGCTTACTAGATTTATATCTTCTTTTGCAATAGTACCCATCTCATACATTTTTTCCATCCATGTTTTGCAATAACTCCAAAATTCCTTTCCAACACAAATTATGGGCACAGAAGAAACTTTTTTGGTTTGCACTAAGGTGAGCATTTCAAAAAATTCATCAGCTGTTCCAAATCCACCCGGAAAAAAAACGTACACTTGAGCAGAAGCGGCAAGCATCACTTTTCTCGTAAAAAAGTAGTGAAACGCCATACTCTTTTTGACGTAGGGGTTAATGCGTTGTTCAAATGGTAATTGGATATTAATTCCAAGTGATTCACCACCCGACTTAAATGCGCCTTTATTTCACGCTTCCATAATTCCAGGTCCTCCGCCGGTAACAATTGTAAAG
>JADLGS010000023.1 GCA_020849205.1 Candidatus Falkowiibacteriota bacterium
GGCTGTGATGTGCAGATATTTGTGAATGACATCGACATGACCGACAAGGTTTGTGATGTTGGCGCAGATGATGACTTCAACAAGCCACTGCCTCGCGAGATCGTTCTCAAACAATTTGAATTGATTGAGCGATTTCATGGGTATGCTGGTGACTTGGAGACGGCACCGCCTGCAGTACGGAGTTTTATCAAGCTCATCGTCTACAAGCGTCTGTGTGACGCCTACGATGGGGTTCAGGAGTCATCTCCTTTCGTTGAGGCTACGGAGGACACGGAAGTTGATGATGAAGCTACAGACGAAGAGGTGACTAAGGAAACAGCGCCGGCGCCGGTAACGACGTTTGTTGCTTCGGAAGTGACGGTGAGTGAAACGCATACGGAGACAGTTTCAAGTACCCAAGAGGCACAAGAAACCAATTCGTCCGCACAAACCACCGTAACAACTGAAACGACGAGCGAGTCCTCGTCCATATCATTGACGACCACCACAAGCGAAGGTGAAATCGTCCCAACGGTCCCCTAAGATATTCGCTTAACCCTCGGCCAACGCCGAGGGTTTTTTGTTACAAATATATCGAAATATAAAACAATACTTAGGTATTGTATATTTTTATAATTATGTTAATGTTCGTATAAATATGCACCTTAGATAACAAAGGAGTTTTTGTGACAAAGTCATCTGCGCTTCGGAAGCATCATGAAATTTCGACACACTTCGCCTCACTTGAAAAATTTCAAAAAAGTTTGGTGGATGAGGCGAATCATATGCCAAATTGGGAAAAGTTCGTTTGTAGAATGAACTTGGAGCTTCAGCATCAAATTCCTGAAGTACTGCAACCGCCAACCACAGGCATGAATGTCGCGTTGTTTTCGGAATGGAAATTTCGAATCGAAATGATGGTTCAGCGATTAATTGATGTAGGTTGGACGTGGAATGGCTCTGAGCCGGCGCATTCGATCGGACATGTTATTCGTGATCTGGTAAATACATCGCTTATCGTATTTTTGGGTAAGTATCCATACCGACAATTGTATATTGGAGGTATGGCGGGCGTGTTCCACGATTTTTCGACGGCAATTGTGAAGCGTTACCACGAAGAGCACCGAGCATTGCGACATGGTACTGCTACAGCATTACTACTTGATCGATTTGTTGGTGATTTGTTTGAATCTAAGCAAGAAAAATTCGATCTCAAATGTCTTTTGATTGCGGTTGCGGGTCATACTAATGAATACGCAACAGAAACTTTGCCAATGAAGGATCGAAAGCCAAAGAAAGTTGAAAAATCGCGATTCTGCATTCCAGTCTGGCCTGATTTTGATCAGAATGGTGCACCGCATTTATTTATGCATCTTCCTCGTCAGATTGATCGATTAGAGAATTGTGGCGCAACGCACTTTGCTCGACACTATCTAACACTAGTCGAAGAACATAAGGATCAAGCGCATGGAGAATTTGTTGTGGTGAATTTTGCTAATTCAATGCGCGGACTATTACGACCACAAGACGTTGCTAAAGCTGATCCAAAGAAGCAGACGATACTTGAGCATGTGCGTATGTACGCAGACAGTCAAACTAATGCTTCGCCATTTGGGAAGTGGGATTATGGCTTTTATTGCGTGCTTCGCGATGCTCATCGAAAGCGCGCATATCGCATGTTGCATGCTCCAAAACGACTAAAAATTCCTCGTGAAATTTCAGTTGAAGAAATAGCTGAAGTTTTTCATCATCACTTTTTGTACCCTACTATCGAACCTACTAAATTAGGATACAGAAGCGCTGAGCTCTTGTTTTCTGAATTCAATCGTCTTTCTTCTGAAGATCGAAGTGTGTATGCTCATGTATTTGCGCAATGCATGATCGAATATGTTGATTGGTATGATTCGGTGAATTCGATCGTAGCAAATCAAATGCCAAAAAACGCAATGGAGTTCGTAAGTCTTCAAAACATTATTGGCAGTTCAAATATCATGGACGTACTTAAACCAAGCGCTCGCTTGATGGAATTAATTTCAAAGTTTAATTTCGTGACAAATTAATTTGTTTGCACCTTTTCCCGCTTCTACAGGAGCGGGTTTTTTCATTGACATTTTTACGTAATTCATGTATGAAATAGTGTAATGTTCTTTTACATGTACATCTAATACAAGGAGTAGTTGTTATGCGAGTTTTACTCACTGGTGGCGCTGGATTTATTGGCCATCATACTTTTGAGCACTTCATGAAAAATACCGAAGACACGGTTATTATTCTTGAAGGATTAAATTACGCCGGCAGTCTTTCTCGCCTCACTGACATTGAATTGTTTCATCAGTGGCAAGATTTAGGTCGTGTTATTATTGTGCCGCACAATATTCAATTTCCTTTCAATGAATATGTGACACATAAAATTGGGTCGGTTGATGCGATTATTCATATGGCAGCAGAAACTCACGTTGATCGTAGCATTGAAAATCCATATCCATTTGTGATGACAAATTTACTAGGAACATTTAATGTTCTTGAATTTGCTCGATCGCAAATTGCTACTGGATTAAAACGGTTCATTCAGGTTTCAACAGATGAAGTGTATGGCCCTGCTCTCACTGATGAGTTTTTTAAGGAGACTGATCGCGTGCGACCCTCAAATCCATACGCTGCCACAAAAGCAGGCGCTGATGATCTTGTATACTCGTATTTTAAGACGTATGGATTACCTGCGATTGTTACAAGAACTATGAATAACTTTGGCGAGCGACAACATCCAGAAAAATTTCTGATGCTTACGCTAAAAGCATTGATGCGTAATGAGCAGGTAGTCGTTCACGGCACTCCGGGAAATATTGGCATGCGACATTGGTTGCATGCCCGAAATCATGCTGATGCAATATTGTTTCTTATTGCTCATGGCAACAATGGAGAGTTTTATCATATCGTCGGTGATGAATTGTCTAATCTCGAGCTTGCGGATCTTGTAGCAAGCATTGTTCATAAATCTCTCAAGCCAAAGTTTGTTGACTTTCATGCATGCCGCCCCGGACATGATAGGCGTTACGCAATGTCTGATACTAATTTACGAGCATTAGGATGGAAGCCACCTCTTTCACTTGAAGAGTCGTTGGCAAAAACAATTCAATGGACTTTGAATCGTCCAGAATGGTTATTTATGTAAATTCTATGGGGATCTATGATCCCCTTTTTAATTTAAAAACCCCGACGTATATCGGGGATAGAAATTAGAACAGATTTTTCAGTTTTGCTAGAAAGTAGGCCGTATTCGTGTAACCATCATTAAACGAGTATTGCCTACCATCGTGAAACATATACCCTCGAAGTAGGTGTGTTTCAAATGCTTTTGGAGAGAGTGATATGTGTCCGATAACTGTCTGATCTTCGTGTGAGCCACGTGGATCGCCTACACGCACTAAATACATTGGCACAGGACCTGAGAAAATTCCGCGTTCAGCGATGAATGATGATGTAATCAGTGAGCTTTCGAGTATTGGGCGATTTAGTTCAAAGTTGATACAACGTTCAATTGTTTGATTGATCGTTTCACCTTCTTTAGAAATTGTACCCGGAGCATCGCATGAAAATGATCGAAGTGAATGACGATAGGTAAGATTAAGAATCAAATTGCCCTCGTGATCGATGGGAAGAATAAGTACACCAAGATTTCCTTGGAGCTCCCATCGATACATTATTCTTCGATATGTTCCAATTCGTGGTTGTGAATCGCTGTTTTTTGGCGGGAAATATACCAAGTCGCGAACTGTGTAGATGTATTGATCTTGCTCTATAATACCAATTTGATGCGGTGATGGTGATTGAGGGATGTATTTCCCCATTAGATTTATGACGCCATTCCTAGATTCATAGTCACCAATCACGTCAACGTCATTGATGATTTGAATTTCTCCATTTTTCCAATCCCCAAGAGGGTATTTCGAGTCAATAAGAAGTTGCGAATATTCTTTCATGCGTTGACTAAACGTTTGCATGCATTACTCCAATGTTCAAGTTATACTGATTCTAACAATGTATGTTTTTTTGTCAATCCGGAAGCTGAGCTTTCGGGGATCACCATTCTATACCTTCTAGTGCTGGTACGCCGTTGTACATATAATGTTTTACCAATTTCATTTCTGTGACGAGGTCGGCGATGTCTTCAAGTTCTTGTGGGAGTCCTTGACCTGTGGCGATTAGTTCTAATTTTTCTGGTTTTTCGTTTTTTAAATAATCTGTAAATACTTCAAGCGTCATCATGTTTAACCGTATCGCATTCAAGACTTCATCAAGTACAATGAGATCGTAATTATTTTGGATCTCGCGGAGTTTTTGCATTGAGTCAATTGCCATCTTTTCATCTTCTGGCGTAAACGAAAAATCAAAAGTGCCATTTGATCTTCTGCGATCACGACCGTATGAGAAATAGGGGATCTTTAATGTATCCAAAACTTTTCGTTCATTATAATTGTCGCCACCTTTATCAAAATATATAAACGCAACTTTTTTGCCATTACCAAAAGCGCGAATCGCTTGTCCAAGCGCCGCGGTCGTTTTACCTTTTCCGTTACCCGTGTATATCTGTAGCATGTGCAGTATGAAAAATTTTAACAATTAAACAAAATACGTCATCCTGAGCCTGCCTACCTACACGCCGAAGGTATGTAGGTAGGCGTGTCGAAGGATCTGCGAATTTGCGACTAAGCAGATTCTTCGACTCTCCCGCTAAGCGGGATCGCTCAGAATGACGTAATTAACTTTCCTTTGACTCTTCTTAAATCGAACACGCGCTAGATCCACATGCTACACAGGTGTAGCAGCCCTCTGAAATATGGATGTTTTCTCCGCAGTCCGGACACTTACCGCTTGCGATAACTTCTTTTTTGCCAAGCGCTTTGTGGGCAACTGGAGCGTTAGCGAGGCCCAGCGTTGGAACTTGTACTCCGCCAACATTAGATTCTTCTGCTGAATGACCAGCGTTTGGATCTTTTGGAATTTCTTGATCTTTAGGAGTTGAGTTGAGATTAAGCACTTGTTCTGTACGAGATCCGTCGCGATACACAGTACAACCCTTACAACCCATCTGCCACGCCATGATGTATCCTTGCATCACATCATCTTTTGTTGCTGAATACGCGAAGTTTACTGTTTTTGAAATTGCGTTGTCGCAGTGACGTTGGAATGCAGCTTGCATGCGAATGTGATCTTGAGCAGAGATGTCCATTGATGTGACATAGATGCGCTTGATGTCTGCTGGGATCTCAGGGATGTTTTGAAGCGTTCCTTCTTTGATGATGCGATCCATGAGTTGCTCGCTATAGATACCCGCTTCTTCAAGAGCTGATTTTAAATGTTTGTTGACGTAGGTGAGTTGTACATCTCCACCAAGAACATTTTTGTAGTGATATGCGAGCGCGAAATATGGCTCAACACCTCCAGAAATATCAAACATCATTGAAATTGTTCCTGTTGGCGCGATGTTAGTGAGCGCGGCGTTACGCATCTTGATTCCTTTTTGA
>JADLGS010000024.1 GCA_020849205.1 Candidatus Falkowiibacteriota bacterium
CACATCAATCTCACGGAACGGAGGATAATTCATAACCATGATATTGGATCGATCATCAATGGTTTCAGGCAAATCTTCCACACCGTCGTATTCAGCCGGGTTCATCAACCCGACAAAAACCACCCCCGGCGCCGCCTTAATCACTTGATCATTTAAAAACACCGATCGATCACCATCAAAAAGTGAGTTAAAGAATTTAGCCACATTGGGGCGAAGCAGGTTCAATTCATCCAACTCAAGTACGGCATTAGGCGTGGTAACAGCGGTAAGAATGCGCGTTGGAATTCGCACGACTTCACCATCGGATAGTTCCACATCATAAGTCAAATCACGTTCTTCCTTGTCAGGTGAACAGGCATAGCGAAATAATGGACGATTGGTTTCTGAACAATAAAAATCCGCCAACTTATTTTTTCCCGTACCACGCTGACCAACAATTACCGTCATACCTTTCGCGCTCAGTTTTTCCCACTCAGGAGCCTTTTTATCTCTCACTAATTCATCAAGATAAGCATTGTTTCCCAACCCCAGCTGACGGTTTACAAGAGAAGCAAACCAAGTAAATTTTCTTTCAAAATATGGAGTAAGTTTGAAATGAGAATCTCGCGCGGGAATAAATTCACTTAAACTTTCATCAATAGAGCGTAGATACTGTTGTGTCTTGATGATTTCAGCCACGCGCTCAGCAAAATCCTCCACGTCCTCGATCTTTGAGCCTTGCAATTCAAGAAGTTTTGCCAACTCTTCAGAATTAGTAAATTTTTCAATCTCAGCGGCTAGCTTTTTGGCCTCCATATCGTATTCCTGACTGTCTGGATTGAGCTCTTGATAAGAACGAGTCAACTCTCCCAATTTTACCAAGGCTTCATTGAATGCTTTCAATTCGTAACGCCCTTCAAGGACAGTATCAACGGACTCTAAACGCTTACCACGATGTTTTTCTGAAAATGACATCAGTTCACCAGGCTTAGCGGTATGAGTCAAACCACCGGTGTCTTTCACAAAACGCACCTCGGAGAATTTTTTACCACCAGAAACAATAACTGTCCCGGGAACGGCATTCCATTGGGGATTATCTTTAGGTGGCTGACATACTGGAATATGAGTCTCACCAATGGTTAAATATGTCTTTGTGTTATCATCTATGCGTTTATTTTCTTCCACTTTCTTAGATATACTACTTATATTGTTTTTCTCCACTTCAGATATAGGTCGTGCCATCTCAATAACAGGGGCTGATTCCTCATTTGGAGTTATTTGCTCAATCTCCTGTAAAGAATTCTCAAGTATCTCAATCATTTGATCCCTGGTTTTTTCATCCTTACCCCGCCATGATTCTGGCAATAACCTAACTTTGTTAATCGTTTCATTAATCTTCTGACGTCTGCGCTCAATCTCAGCGCTAGTTATTTGTGCCTCTACCTTATTACTGCCCTGCTCCTGTGAATTAGACTTCACTTTTTGTTCAAATGATTTCATAGTTTTAAAATTAATTAACTGACTACCTCCATGGTTTGCTTAATCTGGGACACCAAATCATACACAACTTTAGGAGCTTCCTTGGCAAAATAAATTGAAACATTATTACCTGAGGGTACAATCCTTACATGTCCGGCATATCCCGGAACACCAAAAAACCAACGACCAACCGTATTAACCTTGATTTTATTACCTTCTTTATCTTGCCCCTGCGCATTACAATCAATTTCTTGATTATAAAGCGGTAATTTGCGCGCCACTTCGTGTATATAAACTGACGCTGTTAGTCCAAGCGGTTTTTGAGCATTAATCTCTACCACTTCAGTAAGCGGGCTCATCTTTGTAGGAACCTGTGTGTTTACTTTTTTCATATATATTTAATACACAAATTAATTATTTTTTAGCAATTAAAGGCGAAATCAAGTACGGAAATCGAATGATATCTTCTACCGTAAACCCAGCAGACAATGTCTTTGTGACAGCTTCAATTGAACCAGCTTTCGCGATCGCTATAATTACATCCAATCCACCTTTGCGCAAAGTCGCTCGGGTTGATTCCGACAAGTTATTTGCTATCTCCCTATCACAAAGTGACCTACTCTGTCCGTTGAGATATCTATTCACCTCCATCACCTTGCTAAGGTTTACTGATTTTGTAACCATCTTGCGAACATTCTCGATTCCGAATGTATCAATACATTCACCAAATAACCAATACTGCCCCTGCGCGGCTTTTGTAAACATGATCGTTTCCTTGAGATCTGCCATGATATTTCTTTTTTCCAGGTTAAGACGGATGTTCAAAAGAAGATCAATTTTAACATTACCTGAAATGATTTGTTCAATTTCGCTCAAGGAGTAAACCTCAAGCGCGCCGTCCAGTTGGGCATATTCTCCAGTTCTGACCAATATTTGTGAAACAGCCAATGTTGCATCAAAATCAGATGATAATCCATGTTTTTCTAGCGCAACTTTTACCGTCCCAAAGTTGCGGTAACTCACCCCGACTGTGAACAGTTTATTCACCTCTTCCAACGGAAGTTCGCGTAGAGCATCGGTAAAATCTCCTACATCTCGAACATTTTTAGCGACTTGAGCGATTTTTTGAATTGAGAGTTCGTACCCAAATTGCTTGGTATTATGGAGCACAGCTTCAGCGGTTGGGAGACTTACGTCTTGGGAGAGGAGAGTTTGCACATCTGGAAAACTAAAAGCCCTCAGCGCGCTTTCTAAGCCTATGATATTACGCGTGGCCATGGTGGCGACATCCACCGGTCGCAAATCATGACCAAATTTTTCCGTCGTCTTTTTTACGGCCACTACAGATTGAAGATTTACTCCCTGATTTAAGAATTGACGCACCTGATCAAGGTCGTATATTTTTAATGCATCCGTCATTCCATAAGACTCTTGTCCTGCAATCTTTTCAACATCAGCCAATGAAACTTTATAGTTAAAACGAGATAAAATATTTCCAACTTTTGCCATGCCTCTCAATCTATGATAAGCAAAAGAATCTTGTTCTATGGCCTTTTGCGCAAATGTCCGTACAAATTTTTCATCTTCAGGCGTCGCTTCACGCACGCCGGTAATAATATCCACCAGAGCACTAGTCACTATTTGTTCCTCACCAACACTATTTTTCAAAAGCCGGTGCGCTCTCTTAATCGTCCCCAAGGGAGCGTAATTTATCCAATCAACAAGCCCCGCCAAGGGTTTACTGCCATAATCGTTTCCTTCATGATTTAATGCAAAATGTAAATCAAGCGCCTTATGGGCTAGACTCTTTCTTTTCTCAAACCTCTGCTCTACAATACGTTGTCGTTCTTGAAGTGCAGAC
>JADLGS010000025.1 GCA_020849205.1 Candidatus Falkowiibacteriota bacterium
TAATTAAATAAATAATAATAAATAAGTAGTAAGTAGTAAGATATAAGTAAAGTTGTAAAAATATACTTACATCTTAATACTTAATACTTTATAAACAAAAACGCCCCTAGATATCTGCATACACAAAAGTATATACAGATATCTAGAGACGAGATTGACTCGCGGTTCCACTCTAGTTCCCAAAAAATTTTGGGCGCTTATAGTAATGTTGTATGAATCCAGCAACGGCAATGGGTATGTCTCCCTTCTTGATTCATGACCATCGTAACATCGAGGCAAAAGATCGTCAACTGTTATTATTCTTGCGTCGAAGTATTAATGGTCACAATGATGTGATCAGAAAGATTCGGAACTGTTTTAATCCAAAATGGGAAAAACTTCACCTCCACAGACTCAACATCAGAAGATGCTTGTAAATATGCTACTACCTCCTCCTTAGTAAGTCCCGCTAATTTTTGTTTATTAAGCATTGATGCTTGAGGTCGAATAATTGAACTCGAGCTCACTACACCAGAAACCTGCGCTAACTTCTTAACTTCATCATACGAATCAAAAGTGTATGTGATGCCAAATCCAGCTTGAGAATAAAGTTCGTGATCAAGTGAGATGTTTGATTCAAGTAACCCTTGAGCAAATGCCGTTGCTTCTTTCGTAGGTATTAATACCTCAGTGATATCAGCTTTAACGGTGAGGGTAAATTCATCAGCGTCATCTTGGACTTTCTTAGAATAATTTTTATCAGTAATTGAGGCGTTAATGATAGAAGAAAATCCTGCAGGAGTTTTTGAGCTAATATCGTTTTTGACTTCGTCCATTATTGAAGCAAGCGCTTTATCATGATCTTCTTGTGATACATACGCAACTTGAGTCTCAACTCCTTCATTCAAAACAGTGACTTGCGCATAAATAACTTCTTGTAATGCTTGTGACAATCCAGGAATAGTTAGTTTTTGACCAATTTCAAGAGCTATAGACGCAGATTCATTATCTTGATAATACGCAACCTCGCTTCTACCACCCGCGGGTACAGTTACAGTGTCTTTGATTCTGAGTAACTCATTTTTTGATGTGAGTAATCGCGTAGTGGCGATTAAGGTTTGTTCACGAGAATTATTGTTAATGAGCGTCACCTTACCCGTTGCACTTGCTACAACCTTTTTTGACCCTGTTGTTGCAAAAGTAGCGGTTTTTTCTATCGTGGTTGTCCGTGTCTCGCCTTTAAAAACACCCTTCGTAGGATCAACAAGTTCATCGTTTTGAGTAACAACAGCATTAAAGTCATAACTGAGTGATGTTGGTTTTGGGGTTACTGAAATATACGCGTACGTCAATGAGTAATACAACAAAAAAGCGACAAGACCTACCGTCATGACGACAAAAAGCGTTGCGATTTTTTTGTAAATAGAAAGTGGTGGTGTTTGTTTCATAGCCCATTTAGTATACCACGAAACAGGTGTCAGAATACAGAAGCCAGAATACAGGATGGGGAAAAGTATAACTACATCACTTTTACATACTTAACATCCGATAACTTACTTATCTTGTCTAATATCGATGTATCGTGAGGATCAAGGAGAAAATTAGTTTCAATTTTTCTAAATTTACTGGAATCAATAGGAACCGCAAGGTAAACTTTCTTACCGCCAGTCTTTGAATGCAATACATTCGAAAGAGCATCGATAGTAGGCGCGCTCACCACTTTATCAAAAAATATAACAATGCTTACCTCCCCACCTGTTTCAATTTCTGGGTTTAATTTTTTCATCCCTGCGACGAGCATGGGAATATCTTTTTTGTTCAAAATTTTGACTTCGTTACACAAAACCTTAGTTGTTTCATCTTTTGCTGAGGCAGTACCCGATACAATCACCATAGTATTCTCTTGCCATATGTGCGCAGTTTGAGCATACACCGAAGGAAATACAATCACCTCCATCAACCCTTTATTATCTTCAAGTGTAACAAACATCATGAGATCACCTTTTTTGGTCACAATTTTTTTCATTGCGGTTACAATCCCCGCCACACGAATATGTCCTTTGAGTTTTTGTTTTGAGAGCGTTGATGAATCAACGACGTAATCACCAAGAGCCTCTTTGTACATATCAAAAGGATGTTGCGAAAGATAAAAACCCAACAACTCCTTTTCCCACGACAACAATGTCATGGTATCTAATTTTGGCTGTGGCTCAAGCGCAAGTTGCGGAGTAGCGGCGCTTGACATAACAGAAAACAAAGAACTTTGAGCTTGATTTGCTAATGCGTGCTGCTCTTTAGTAAATGCCAATATTTTATCAATGTTGAGCAATAACGTGTTTCTATCTCCAAATGAATCGAGCGCGCCGCTACGAATCAAACTATCAAGAGATTTTTTGTTAAAATCACGAGACTGCACGCGAGTCAACAAATCAACAAGCGATGTAAAAGGCCCACCTTCTTTGCGAACACGAATAATCGTACGAGCAATGTTTTCCCCCACTCCTTTGATTCCTGACAATCCAAAACGAATACGCGGTCTTCCCTGGGCAAGACTTTGCGCGACTACAGTGAAGCGTGTAAATGATTCATTGATATCTGGTAACAATACATCAATACCCATCTGACGACACTCATTAATTTCAACAGCAATACGATCAATGTCATCAAGATCTGAGGTGAGGAGCGCTGCCATATATTCAGGCGGATAATTTGCCTTAAGGTATGCCGTAATATACGAAACCATTCCGTAACATGCTGCGTGTGAACGATTAAAACCATAACGAGCAAATGTTTCAATCTGCTCCCAAATTTCAAGCGCGGTATTTTTTGGAACACCGTTGTTTGTCATTCCATCTACAAGCAACTTTTGTTGCTTATCCATCAGTTCTTTGATTTTTTTACCTACGGCTTTACGAAGCGTATCAGCTTGACCCATGGTAAATCCAGCCAAGTCACGAGCAATACGCATTACCTGCTCTTGATACACAATTACTCCATAAGTATCCTTGAGAGCAGGTTCAATTTTTGGATGTGAGTATTTGACTTCACGCTTTCCGTTTTTTCGCTCAATATACTCCTCCACCATTCCAGCATCGAGAGGCCCCGGACGATACAATGCACCCATAGCAATCAAATCCTCTAGCTCAGTTGGCTGTAACATTTTCATGTATCGCTTCATACCCGATGATTCAAATTGAAACACGCCCGTTGTCTCACCGCGCTTGAGTAAATCAAAAGTTTTTTGATCATCAA
>JADLGS010000026.1 GCA_020849205.1 Candidatus Falkowiibacteriota bacterium
CACAACGAGACTTTAGTATTTGTGATATACGAGTCTATTACGGATATAAAGTTTATCCGGATCGCATGACTCGTCTGGAACAATTGGGAGTTACCGAGAAGATGTACCATCTTTTTTTCAGCGAATCATTTACACTCACACCTGAAGAAGTTGAAGATGCAGGTATTCCCTTTGATAAACGTTGTGATCATCATTTTCACCCGTATACAAATATTGTGTGGCGCTCACTTCTTAATACGGGAGCGTTTGTTAATGGTTTTATTCCGAACCAACAAACCGTATTACTGCTTCATGCATGGTGGAGAGGGTATTATGAGGCTCATATTGTTTCGCGACCTCATCCGTACACAATTGTTAAGGCTGCGGATACTAGAATTAAGGTAGCTGCAATCAAAACAGAAATAAGTCCAATTTTTTTGACTGATTTGTACGACACTATTCGAGCAGCGTGGCGATCTAATCCACATCGAAGTACAAAAAAGTGGGTTGATTTCACAGTTGAAACAACGTGGATCGATCTTTACTGTAATGCCAAAGATTTTCCTAACCTCTCGATCATATGCGTTAAAGGTATTGGACTTGCGCCAATTACTCATACGCATTGGAATGTGAATGCGAAGTCAGCTCACAAGAACAAACAACCCAAAGACTTTTCACTTCAAGGACAGTTGCAAAAAATTGCGTCTCAAGAAGTGTGTGTTGTCCCTCCAAAAAAATACGGCCTTTCCCTGAATCAGCACCACAAAACAATACCTTCAGAAGAGGATGTTGGATTATTGAATCAATCAGTCACGAAAGAAAATTTTTTGCAGCGTGGTTTGAGGTTGTTCTTGGGTGGTAAGTAGAGACATACTAGGATGGTTATATGACCATCCTTTTTTCATTGACATTAATTAATTTTTCTGATATTTTTGGCCTAATAAATGTTCTTTACATATGGAGGATGTATGACAGTATGCTTTGCGCACTCTGGTGTTGGCGCGTATGCGCACATTCAAGCTGGTAGTGGTATTGAGTATTCAATTTCTTCACGCCCCTTGTGCGTTTCGTTGCCTGGCGATATTGTTGTTATTGACGCAGCAATTGCTGACGAATATCTCGAGGTAATTCGTCATTACGAAAGCATGGGGTTGAAAGTGGCGAGTCGCATTACGGCAGATAAGTCTATTATTGATCGTATGAAACGTCCACACGATTCCACAGATTTCTATATGCAAACTGTAAACAGCGTAAGGTACTCGGGCAAATCAAGTCTTAAATGGTGCACGAGTATGAATAATAAAACAAGTTTTTTACGCACGTGTTCCGAGCTTGGGGTACCAACTCCAAAAACGTTTTTTACGAATCTTACAAGCCGCAGAAAAGCTGGTGCTATGGAAGTGCGATTTCACTTTCCACATCTTGCAAAGTCAGATGTTTCGTCGTCAGGGCGAGGAGTTTTCCTCATTTCAAAACCTGAAGAATACGAAGAGTTGCTTGAGAAAGGTATCTTAAAAGATGGCGAACACCATCTGCAAGAAATTATTCCTGATGCGCGCAGTCTCAACATTAACCTTGATAGCTATAACGCGTGTTGGCGTTGGCCGTCGTGGCAGATCATTGAGAACTTTAAGTATATTGGAAGTGAAAGTATTACACCTGAAGATAATGCATCACTAAAGAAGGTGTATGCTGACGCAGAAAAACTTCGTTCGTATTACGCGAAGCAAGGTTATCGCGGGTATCTCGGTTTTGACGTGATGATCGCACAAGACGCTCACTATTTCATTGAATGCAATCCACGCTGGAATACTTCATTGTATTTTGCAAAGGTAGCAAAGAAGATGGGCTGGGAGCAATGGAGGAGTTTGCGTATTAAAACTGCGCATAACACCTTTATTGGATTTCCCCTTCGTGACCAACATTCCATTTTTCGCCAAAAAAATCCCCCACTCATTGTAAATTGGGGTGGTATTAAAAATCAGGTGGTCGATGTTGTCGGCACACCCGAAATGTTTGTTGGATATATTTAACATAAGCGCCCTTCGACAAGCTCAGGGCGCTTTTTTAATTGCGGTGAATCTCTAATTTTAGTATTATATAGGTATGAAAAAAACATATTCACTTATGATTCATGGGGGTGCGGGGTCAGTCGCCAACAAAACATCTTCACTTGAGTCTATTAAAAAAATCGTAGAAAAAGGCGAGGCAATGCTGCGTAAAGGCGCATCGAGCCTTGATGTTGTTGAGAAATGCGTGATGCTTTTGGAAAACGATCCGCAGTTCAATGCTGGACGTGGTTCTGTTTTAACGCACGAGGGAAAAGTTGAACTTGATGCATCAATCATGAATGGAAGTGATTTACGAGCTGGTGCTGTTGCTGGAGTTGTTGGAATAAAAAATCCCGTAACACTTGCACGTGAGGTGATGGATAAAAGCGAGTTCGTATTTTTAGTTGGTAAGGGCGCAGAAAAATTTGCTTTGGCAAATAACATTGCGTTTGAAAAACCTCCATATTTCATTACACCCCAAAGAAAAGAGCAATTAATGAATACAAAGAAAAGTAATCACATGACTTTGGATCACACAATTAAAGACAGAAAATTTGGAACCGTAGGCGCGGTTGCACTGGACCTCAAAGGCAATCTTGCCGCTGCAACTTCAACAGGTGGATTAGTTAATAAGAATTATGGACGTGTTGGAGATTCACCAATTATTGGTGCTGGATGCTATGCAGACAACGAAACATGCGCTGTGTCATGTACTGGATACGGTGAACACTTTATTCGTATGGTGATGGCAAAGACGGTTTCAGATATTATTTTATATAAAAAAGTGAGCGCGCAAACCGCATCTGAATTAGCAATAAAAATGTTGATTAACAAGGTTAAGGGTTTGGGAGGAGTGATAGTTGTCGATAAATATGGCAAAATCGGCAAGGCATATTCAACTGAGGGAATGATTTGGGGGTCGGTGGTGAAGGGAGGGGAGGTTAAGGCGATGCTTGGCTAGGGGAGAGAATGTAGAATGTTGAATGTAGAATATAGAATATGGAATATGCAATGGAGTTCTAAAACATTGCCTTTACCTAGATAATACGCTAAACTAAGCGTATTATTTAATTCATAGTAACAAAAGAATACTATGTCGCATGACAATGTAGGTGGTGACAAGAAGAATTTTCCGGCAATGGAAAATGAGATCGCGAAGTTTTGGAAAGAGAAAAATATTTTTAAGAAATCAATTGATCAGCGAGATGGTTCTCCTGATTTTGTTTTTTATGATGGACCGCCGTTTGCAACGGGATTGCCACATCATGGCCATATTTTGGCATCAACTTCAAAAGATTTGATTGGACGCTATAAGACGATGAGAGGGTATCACGTACTTCGTCGCTGGGGTTGGGATTGTCATGGACTTCCTGTTGAAAATCTTATTGAAAAAGAATTAGAAATTTCTGGACGAAAAGAAATCGAAGCGTATGGTATTGGAAAATTTAATGATGCTTGCGAAGCTTCAGTTTTACGCTACGACAAAGAGTGGAGAACTACTATTGATCGCATCGGACGCTTTGTTGATTTTGATGATCAATACAAAACCATGGACGATAGTTTTATGGAATCGGTGTGGTGGGGCTTTTCGCAACTCGTAAAAAAAGATTTGGTGTACGAAGATACACGTATCTCATTATATTGCCCACGATGTGAAACGCCACTCTCAAATTCCGAGATCGCAATGGATAATAGTTATAAGTCAGTCAGCGATCCATCTATTTATGTTGCATTCAAACTCAAGGACTCTGACGAACATCTCTTGATCTGGACAACAACCCCATGGACGCTTCCTGCGAATGCGGCGATTGCAGTGAATCCAGAAATTACTTATGCGCTTGTTGAAAGCGAGGGTAAGAAATTGTGGTTAGCGCAAGATCGCGTTGAAGCTTTATCAAAAGATTTAAAAACTACCGAAGTTCTTGCGACTAAAATGGGATCTGAACTTGTTGGACTTTCATATGAACCAATTTTTGGATATATGAAAGCAACGCATGACAAAACTCATACCGTTGTTGCCGGTGATTTTGTTACAACACAGGATGGTTCTGGTATGGTGCATATAGCGCCAACATTTGTTGAGGATGACTACAAAGTTGGTAAGCAATACGGTCTAGATTTTTTTGAAACCGTTGATTCACAAGGAAAGTTTTTGGAGATGATTACTGATTTTGCTGGCAAAAATGTTTGGGAGGTGAATCGTGATGTACTCAAGCACTTAAAGTCGATGGGAGTTGTTGTTGCGCTCAAGGAAATTACTCACGAATATCCTTTTTGTTGGCGCTGTGACACAAAGCTCATCTACAAAACACAAAAAGCGTGGTATGTTGCGGTTACGAAAATCAAGAATGAACTTCTTGAGACTAATAAACAGATTCATTGGTATCCAGCGCACTTACAAGAAGGGCGTTTTGGTAAAGGACTTGAAACAGCGCCAGACTGGAACATTTCACGTTCACGATTTTGGGGTAACCCAATTCCAGTGTGGAAGAATGATGTGACGGGTGAGATTTTTGTGCCAGAATCTATTGCGGATCTTGAAAAAGTTTCAGGCATGAAGGTGAAATCAATGCATCGTCCTGGTATTGATGAGGTTGTCTGGAGCGATGGAAAGGGAACGTTTACTCGAACACCTGAAGTTTTTGATTGTTGGTTTGAATCAGGATCGATGCCATGGGCCTCTGTTCATTATCCATTTGAAAACAAAGAATTTTTTGAAAAGAATTACCCATCACAATTTATTACTGAGTACATTGCTCAAACTCGAGGATGGTTTTACAACATGCACGTATTAGCGATTGCGATTTTTGGCAAACCATCGTTTACGCATGCAGTAACGACAGGTACTATTTTGGCGGAAAATGGGCAAAAAATGAGTAAATCAAAAAAGAATTTCACTCCACCAGAAGAATTGTTTGAAAAGTATGGAGTTGACTCGATGCGTTTTTATTTGATGAGCTCACCGCTTATGAAAGGTGAGAATTTACGCTACGCTGACAAAGAGCAGGCAGATGCATTTCGAAAAATTATTATGCTCTCGTGGAATGTGTATTCATTTTATGAATTGTATCGCAATGTAGTGAAGCATGAAGCCTCAACAAAATCACAACACCTGCTTGATGTGTGGATTATTTCAAAAACTCAAGCGCTTGTTCGTGATGTAACGCAAAAACTAGATGCGTATGATATTACCACAGCGACTCGTTTGATTGGTGAATATATTAACGAACTTTCAACGTGGTATATTCGTCGTTCGCGCGATCGCTTTAAAGATGATGGATCAAGTAGCGATCTTATTGATGTGTTGTCGACTACGCGCTATGCGCTTCTTACTCTTGTTAAGGTGATGGCACCAGTAACTCCATTCATCGCCGAGGATATGTATCTTCGTTTGGGTGATGAAAAAGAGTCTGTGCATCTTTGCGATTGGCCAACGTATGATGAATCATTAATCTCTCAAACATCGCTTACTCACATGGATACCGCAAAAGAAAGTATTGAGAAGGCATTAGCAATTCGCGCAAAAAATCAACGCAAAGTTCGTCAAGCATTGTCTACGTTGTACATCACTACAACATCATTACCTCAAGCTTATTTTGATATCATTGCAGACGAGGTGAATGTAAAAGAAGTGATGCTCGTTGAATCGTTACCGCATGGAGAATTTATTGTTACAAGTAATGAAGAAAAACCAACGGTTGCGCTCAATATTGAAATCACGCCACAATTACAAATCGAAGGTGATGTGCGCGAACTTGTTCGCATGATTAATGCGTATCGCAAAGAGTTGGGACTTACGCCAACGGATATGATTACGCTTGGTATTGCAACGAGTGATTTGTTGTGGGAGTATATAATGTTACACAAAGAACATATATTAGCTTCAAATAAACTTACCGACCTGGTTCGTGTGCAAGAAGGAGATCACTTTATCGAAGTGAATGAACACGAAGCATCGCTTGTAGTTGTAAAATAAAAATAAATGAAAAAGCCCCCTGAGCTTGTCGAAGGGGGCTTTTGTTATACTGACTATGCGATACGCAAAAGTGGCGTATCGTTTTTGATAAATTGACGTACGAGACGGGCGCCAAGCGATGGCAATTCTATTGGCAACTTGTCCTTGCGAGTGATCCATTGATGTTCTTTTGTTTCTTCTTGAATCATGCCTGTAAAAACAATCAATTTTGTTCGCTTGTGTTGGGTGATGCTGTGGTGAGTGAGTTTTACG
>JADLGS010000027.1 GCA_020849205.1 Candidatus Falkowiibacteriota bacterium
CATGAAGCGGTTGCATATCACGATCGTGGCGCAAAAAGCACTGCGCTTATGAGTATTGGTCAAGCGCACGAGTATCGCAAAACAAAAAAAGCATTTATTAATTATCATTCATACAAAAATCATCTCGCGATACTCTACAAGAATTATTCGTGGCAGATGCTGCTCATCCGTTTTCCACATCTAGCGCTCTATGAAATTTCAAAGTTACTCTATCTTCTGTTCACCGAATTTTCAACACTTAAAAGTCTTCGTGAGTTTTGCGCGCTTGTGCCGGTGTATAAAGCAAAGAAGCGATGTCGGCAAGTTTCGAGTAAGATTTCGTATCGACACATGCTTAAATCAATGAGATAATGCACTTATGAAGCTTTCCATTGTTATATTAAATTACTACTCTCGCTATCTAATTGAATTTGCAATTAAGCGTCTCAAAGAAACTATTCGTACTACCACATACGAAATTATTGTAGTTGATAACGGGACATATGACGGTACCAAAGAAATGTTAAACGAGTTATATCCAGAGGTGATATTTGTGCAAACAGGTAAAAATCTTGGCTATTCAGCTGGAAACAATGCCGGAGTCGCGGTGGCGCAAGGTGATTACGTGATGATTATGAATCCTGACATTTTTGTGCAACCACATGCCGTTGATGATCTCGTATCTTACATTTCTCAACACAATGATATTGGTTTACTCGCTCCGCAATTAATTAATGGAGATGGATCGGTGCAAATGTCAATTCGAACTTTTCAAACATTAATGACAGTTATTTATCGTAGAACGCCGTTAGGATTAACGACATTTGGCAAACAACACCTCAAGAAATTTTTGATGGAGGAGGTGGATCACTCAAGTATTATGGATGTTGATTGGGCATTGGGTGCGTGTCATCTGTTTCCAAAAAAGTTTTTTGATGAACTCGATGGATACGATCCGCGTTTTCAATTATATGTTGAAGATATGGATATGTGTCGTCGAGTTTGGATTGCGGGGAAGCGCGTTGTCTATTATCCGCATGCGCAGATGATTCATCTGCATGCGCAGGCAAGCGCATCGTCGCCATGGGCATTTATGAAAATTTTTACCAACAAGTTAACGCGATGGCATATAGTATCTTTTTTGAAATACATGAAAAAATTTTGGAACAATAATAACTATGGAGCACGATCAATCACAGCAAAATAATCTTCCTGATTTCTCAAAGATCAGAGAACTTCATGCGCGTTCAAAAAACATGCAACTTTTGTCATTTTTTAAATGGCTTTCGGTTGCTTTTGGCGTTCTTTTTGCTTTGTTGATGATATTCATTTTTGCGTACATGCCAACTTTTAATGTCATTATTGACGAAGGTAAGGGCGCGAAAGCGTTATTGGAGCAAGCATCGGCACAAGTCGTGAATCGTGATTTTTATGAGGGTGCTGTGTATGTCCAACAAGCTCATGAAAAACTTCGCGTCGTGCGTGACAAGTTTGATTCGATTATTTTGATTCGATATATTCCCATCGTTTCATCGCAGGTGAAGGCTGTCGACGCTTTACTTGATTCTGGCGTTGATATGAGCGCCGCTGGTGTTCCGCTCTTATCTCTTGCTGACGATATTACAAAGGATATCAAAAATGAATCAATTCCTTTTTCTGATATTACACCAGAACAACAAAAGATCAGGTTGCAGAAGGTGATAAACGCTAAACCTGCTTTTGAGCAACTCAAAAATGCAATAGCTTCGGCAGATGATGCGTTTACACGACTAGACGCCAAGCGATTAGTAGCGCCGTTGGATAACGTTGTCGCAACCGCGCAAACATATTTACCAACGGTACGAACTCTCGCGGATCAAGCAGTTCCACTTATCGATGTGCTGCCAAAAGTTGTTGGATTCGAAGAGACAAAAACATATTTGTTTTTACTGCAAAATAATCATGAGTTACGCCCTACGGGTGGATTCATTGGGACGTATGGTATCTTAAAGCTCAAAGATGGCGCGATTCAAACTTTAATCACCGACAACATTTATAATCTTGATCGCGCATTTGACGATAAAGAAGAATATTTAACTCCACAGCAGACGCTGAATCGACCAACGCCAGCACCACTTCAAAAATATCTTGAACAAAAGCAATGGTCACTGCGCGACATTAACTGGGACCCAGACTTTCCAACAACCGCGCAAACAGCTATTGAGATGTACAACCTTGAGAGTGTCGCCGCTCGCGATATTGAGCGACAAATTTTTAATGCTGATAGAAAAAATAGAGGCAAGGAATTTGTCTCACGCTATCTTGCCGAAGATTTTGACGGCGTATTCGCAATGACACCACAAGTTATCGAAAGTCTTCTCAAGATTACGGGACCAGTTGTCGTTGATGGAATTCGTTTTACCGATGAAAATTTTCAAGAAGAATTGTCGTTTCGCGTTACGTACGAGTATCGAGATCTTATTATTGAGGAGCGCAACAGAAAAGACATCATTCGACGAATCGCAGAGCAAATCAAAGCGCGGATTTTGTCGCTCCCATACACACGCCTCGTTGATGTAGCGCAGACGATGCTTGATTCATTGCTCGCAAAATCTATTTTAGTATACTCAAACGACGATACGCTCCAGTCAATGATTTCGCAACGAGGTTGGTCAGGTGAGATTTCAAATGATTCACTTGATTATATTTTCGTTGTTGACTCTAATCTTGGAAGCTTAAAGACAGATCAATTCATGCAACGACACACTGATTACAAAATCCGCGAAGACGGCGGAAAGTACATCGCGCAAGTATCTTTGACCTACGAACATACTGGTGAGTTCGCATGGAACTCAACTCGACTCAGATCATATACACGAGTTTATGTTCCGCAAGGCGCTCGATTACTTTCATCGACCGGAGAAATGTTTGATGATTCAACAAAAAATCCTGAGAACAAACAAGGGGTAGTTGATGTGTATGACGAACATGGCAAAACAGTATTTGGAGCCTTCATTGCCGTTGAACCAAAGAGCAAGCACACCCTCGTATTTGAGTATGAATTACCTGGGTTTATTGGCGAATCGATTAAGAAAGGTAGCTATAATCTCCTTATCCAAAAACAACCAGGCGTGACGCGTGATTTGACCGTAGCTCTTGATTTTGATAAAACTATCAGGAAAACCAGTCCTTATCACGAAACTGTTAAAGATGTGTACACGCATACCCAAAAGATGATTGCGGATACATGGATCGTGCTGGGTTTTTAAACTATTGCAAAATATATGTTTGGTAAAAAAATTGGAATTGATTTGGGGACGACTAATGTTTTGGTGCATTTACCAAAAAAGGGAATTGTCATTAACGAACCTTCCGTTGTGGCGATATCAGTGATGGACAAAAAAATTATGGCAGTCGGAATTGAGGCTAAGGAAATGCTTGGAAGAACTCCAGACACGATTGTTGCTATTCGTCCTCTCAAAGATGGAGTGATTGCGGATCACAAAACTACTGAAGCCATGCTTCGCTATTTTATTAACAAAGCGCTTGGAGGAGTGAGAATTTTTAAACCTGAGCTCATGATTTCTGTTCCTGCGGGCATTTCTTCGACAGAGCGTCGCGCGGTTATCGAAGCTGCTCTTTCTGCTGGAGCTGGCGCTGCTTACATCATCAAAGAACCGCTCGTGGCTGCGATTGGTGCAAATATTCCGATTGGTTCGCCATCGGGAAATATGATTATTAATATCGGTGGAGGTACGACTGAAATCGCAGTGATTTCGCTTGGTGGTATTGTGGCGGTAAAGTCGGTGCGTATTGGTGGTAACAAATTCGATTCTGCGATTATTGAACATGTTCGTCGCGCGTTTAATTTAGCTATTGGTGAACGCACAGCAGAAGAAATTAAAATTAACATTGGGTCTGCGCTCTATCTTGATGATCCGATGACTATGGAAATTCGCGGTCGTGATATGGTGACGGGATTGCCAAAAACTATAACTATCAATACGAACGACGTTGTTGATGCTATTTCTCATGAACTCGAGGGAATTATCGACGCTGTAAAAGAAGTCTTACATCAAACACCGCCAGAACTTTCTGCGGACGTTATCGATAAAGGCATTACTATGTCAGGCGGATCATCGTTACTTCGAAATATTGATCAACTTGTTTCACGCTCTACGGGCGTACCCGCTTATGTTGCCGATGACGCGCTGTATTGCGTGGCTCGTGGTACAGGTATTGCTCTTGAAAATTTAGAGGCGTATAAAAGAAGTATTCTTGTCTA
>JADLGS010000028.1 GCA_020849205.1 Candidatus Falkowiibacteriota bacterium
ATTGCATCTTTGTCATTATCACAAATTATTGGCCTTGGGACAGGAATATTAGCAGTAGTCTATTTTACAACGATTGCTCACGTTGCGATTATTTTGGAGGTAAAGAATCGCGTGCTTGGTAAAAAATCAACACTTACGCAAAGTTTTGTTCACGCGCATTCACATATTTTAGACGTTATCACTCTTTCGCTACTTGGCAGAATAGCTCTTGCGCTGAGCGTGCTCATTGCCGCTATTCCCGTAGCATTTTCATACGCACTCTCTGAAATCGCGACTATGTATATTGCCGTCGTGCTTTTTGTGTTATTGTACATCCCGCTATCAGTCATCATCTCACTCTCAACAAATTACGCTGTTATCTCAAACGTGTTTGATGAAAATGATTTTTTTCGTAGCATTAAGACTGGATTTAAAACTTTTAAACAAAATGCTCTCGTGAGCGTGGAGATGTTGATTGCGCTTGCGCTACTCCAACTATTTGTTTACCTCGTTATTGTTTCATTAGCAGGCCTTGTCTTTATTCCGATTTCGGCAACTCTATCATCTGTATTATTTGTTGGACAATCGGCATTGTTTGGGATTTTATTATCACTCGTTATTATTTTGTGTGTAGCCATCTGCGTATTTTTACTTGGTTGGTATCAAGTAACATACACGAGCGCGTTGTGTGTTGCATATTACGGCATGAATCATGCTGGGTTTGTAAGTAAGCTCTATCGTGTCTTGGAGAGTGGGATTAAAAATGTACTTGGACAAGCGCCTTCACAACAAACGCTTTCAAAGGTAACTCAAACAGTTGATGACGCCTCTGATAATCTTTTGGAAGTGCTCGATGAAGTAATCGAATATTTTGAATCCGTGAAAGTTGCTCAAAAAACTAAACCAATGTTGCAAAAAACTTCTCGTCAAATGATGTCTGACATTGATTCGCTCGTAGAATACGCAATGCCTATGATCGAAGAGGGTTTTGAAAAGATTCAAAAGAAAGTGAAAAAATCAAAACCATATATCAACAAAATCAAAGAAACTATTGAAAATACCTATATCAAAGAATTAGAAGATGAGTTAGGGAAGTTGTTTGCAGAAGAAAGTGACAAGAAGCAAGTTGCAAGAAATAAGAGAAAAACGGTTGTATCAAAAAGAAAGTCTAGATAATCTCTAGACTTTTCTGTTTCTCCATAAAATACTTACTATTGAGCACCTTTTTCTGATATAATATACGCATGGATGATTCTCAAAAAGATATAACAAAAAAACCACCAGTGACGGGAGGCAGTGCTGTCGCTTCTTCTTTGGTTTCTAATGGACAAGCTCCTGCAATTTCATCAAAAGATGTTGCCGAAGAGTTTCAAAGTAAGATGCGCAAAATTAGACTTGCCGAGTTAGAAGAATTAACGAAGCAACAAGCAGCAAATGCTTCTTTGCCATACATCGATCTTACAGGATTTCCTATTTCTGACACTGCCCTCAAGTCGCTTGCGCGCGATGTTGCGCAAAAAGAAAAGATGATTTGTTTTTTTAATAACGAAAAAGAAGTTCGTTTGGGTGTTCTTGCGAATACACCACGAGCTCAAGAGGTGCTAGATGAAATTATCAAAAAACATACGGTTGATGGTTCTGGGAAAATTTATCTTATTTCTCAAAACAGCTTTGATCTTGCGGAAAAAAATTATGATCGTTTACCTGAGTTCAAAAAGTTTGAGTATGGTCTTGAAATTACAGGCAAGCAACTCGAGGAGTTAAAGCCGCTTGTTTCAAATTTTGGTAACCTCAATGGTCGTTTGAATACAGAATCAAATATGACGACGATTTTTGCGATGATCATTACGGGCGCGATGACTCATGGCGCTTCTGATATTCATATTGAAGCCGAGGAAACCTCTGTTGTGCTGCGCTACCGCATTGATGGCGTGATGCAACAAGCAGCAAAACTTGAGCGTGAGGTGTGGAAGCGACTTGATTCACGCATCAAAACTATCGCGCATCTCAAAATCAACATCACTGATCGACCTCAAGACGGAAGAATTACAATTCACATGAGCGAGACTGACAAACTTGAAATTCGTGTTTCAACGCTTCCGACATCATACGGCGAATCAATCGTTATGCGTCTTTTGAAGTCCGGTGTTGCGTCACTTGAATTTGATAATCTTGGGTTGCGCGGTAAAGCATATGAAGACCTCAAAAAAGCTGTTGAAAAAACAACGGGTATGGTGGTCACAACGGGTCCAACTGGTTCGGGTAAAACAACAACGCTCTACGCGATTTTAAACAAACTAAATAATGGAGAAGATAAGATCATTACACTCGAAGATCCTGTTGAGTACAAGATTGCCGGCATCTCACAGTCTCAAATCGATCATGCTAAAGGATATTCATTTGCCGACGGATTGCGTTCGATTTTGCGCCAAGACCCAGATGTTGTGATGGTTGGAGAGCTTCGTGACTTAGAGACTGTCGAAGTGTCGCTTCAAGCTGCGCTTACGGGACATAAAGTGCTTTCAACAATCCATACGAATGATGCGGCGGGCGCGGTCCCACGCTTTCTTTCGATGGGAGCACAACCTTTTTTACTCGCGCCCGCCCTTAACGCGATTATTGGCCAACGCTTGATTCGTAAAATTTGTTCCAATTGTGTTATTGAAACTACATTAGAGCCAGCGATTATTCAAAAAGCGCAAGAAATCATCAATAATCTTCCCGATAATTCTGGATATGGAAAAGTAGATCTTTCAACTATTAAGTTTAAACGCGGAGGAGGTTGCGATGTATGTGGTCATATTGGATACAAAGGACGCCTTGGAATCTATGAAATTGTAGCGATGAACAAAGAATTTGAGTCTATGATTTTGTCGGGTAATGTTTCGGCGTATGACATGGCTGATGCAGCGAAGAAACACGGCATGATTACGATGCAACAAGATGGAATCCTCAAAGCGATTGATGGAATTACGACGCTTGATGAAGTATTTCGCGTTATTGGATAAAAGAAAAACCCCCGAGTGTATCGAGGGGTTTTTGTTTTTACAAAGCATCGATGTATTTGATTACCGCGCTCACCCCAGTTAGTAATAATGTCGTGTTTGTTGTATAAATTCGACAGTCTAGGTAATATTTTGTGAGATGTGAATTATTGAGAGGTGTGTGATGAAAATTTGTTACACGAAACGATAAACCTTGAATCAATTTTAACTGATTGTGTAATTCAGTAGTCCGTTGTTCAATTACACTTTTTTCTAATTCAATCTTCAGCAAAAAAGCTGGATCATGTGTGGCCATATTTTCTCCAATACAAGGTACGGTTAGTTGTATCCTAATGCACTATTTATATTAAGTCAATTATTAAAAAGTTGATTGATAAAAAATTTCTTATATCTGAGTAATTAAAAAAGCCCCGTGCTTGTCGAGGGGCTTTTTAGTGGACGGTGATGGGCGACTTTCCTTCAATTAATTTTTGTAGTTGTTCGTAGGAAAGTGGAAGTCCGTTGTCGATTGAGACAAGAAAGATGTTGCGAATATACACGAGGTCGTACGTGGTAATGAATCTCTGCTCCACTAAATCTTCAAGCTTAATTTGAATCAGCATGAATTTTACAATGGTATGCAGTAGTATCGTGAGCTTTGGTTTGTCGCGCGTTATGAATTTCATGGAGAGAAAAACACCCTGCGATGTGTGATGCGCTTCAATGAATGAATGAACCTCTGGGTACGTTGCAAAAATGTCTTTTGCGCATTGTATATATGATTCTTTTTTATGCGCGGGAATTGTAAAAGCAATATGCTGAGTTTGCACTTTCATATTACCTCCAAGCGTAGAGTACGATATGCAATTATTATACTCTTGCAATATATCTAGTCAATTGGTATAAAGAAGTGAGAGGCGTACTTTTTACCATGGAGGCGAGCATGGAATCATTCGAAAAACATCACGAAGATAATCAGCATACAGAATATTTGCTTTTAGTAGGAGCGTTTTTATTTGGAGCAATTTTTTCTGGCACGTTCCTAATCCCTTCATTTAAGTCGTTAATGATTCAAAAAAATATACCACAGTTTATGCGTGGTATTATGTATGCGATCACCTTATTTTTTTCTGGCCTTGCGAGTATGTACTGTACCGCGAAGTTTATGCTTAAGCGCTGAAATTTCATTGCCCCTTTGAGATTATCTCGGGGGCTTTTTTATTTCAAAGTACCAATTTTAAAGCCAAACCTCTCCCAACCAAATAACAATACATATCCATGCGCCGCGCATGCGGTAAGAGTGATAATGATAAAACCCAATTTATTTTTCTTGTGTCTAAAAAGTATCATTCCAAGGAGCGCTCCAAAACAACCACCGGCGATAGTTAACAGTAAAAGAATTTTTTCTGGTGTTCTGCGAAGTTTGTAGATTGCGGATATTTTATCAAGGCCGTATGCAAAAAGGGTGAGTATCGAAATGATTGCGTAATAGTAAATCAGTATTGACATGTATAGAATTGTTACTTTTGAATATGTTAGAATGATACCATGAATGAATATAATGCGTGGAATCAAAAAAAATCGAAAACCCGTATTTCTACGGGTTTTCTCGGAGCCTTTCGGCACTGTGTACACCAAGTATAGCAAATATTGTGCGAATGTCAATAGTAAGTTATCATTATAATGAATTTTATTGATACTATTTGTAAAATGAAAATTGGAATACCGGGTACTGCGGGAAGTTTTTCCCAACAAGCAGCGCAATTGTATAGCGATAAGCACAATCTTAATACATCGATTGAATTTTTACTTTCTTTTGAACCCACATTTCAAGCATTGGTGAACAAAGAGATTGACCTTGCGATAGTGCCGGTTTACAACTCAACGATGGGACTTGTTCGCCCTGCTATGGAGGCCCTTGCAGCATACTCGTGCTCAATTATTGAGATTTTTGATATGGATATCGCGCAGTGTTTACTGGCTCAGCACGGAGTTACAAAGTCAATGATAACTACGATCGTCTCTCAGCAACCAGCGCTTAATCAGTGTCCTCAATATTTGAAAAATGATTTTCCCAACGCTCAGATTATTCAGTACATTGACACTGCGCAGGCAGCTCATGATGTTGCGCAGGGGAAGTTTGGGCCTTATGCAGCGGCAATTGCTTCTGCTCAGTGTGCGCAACTCTATGATCTTGATTTAGTTGAGGAGGGTGTTCAAGATCTCAAGAAAAATGTGACAAGCTTCTTAGCTATAAAAGCGATATAAAATACTACTATGGAAATAGACGCACAACAATTCCAGATGCCAAAAAATAAAATCTGGCTTTATGATCCTACGTTATGGACGTTAATTGGGTCTAACGCATATACGCTCGTGATGGCGATTACGCAAAACTGGGGACTTTCGATGATTATGTGGACGTATTGGTTGCAAAGCGTCATTATTGGTGTCTTTAATGTTGCTCGTATCGTATCGCTTAAAGAGTTTTCGACCGATGGCGTGAAGATGAATGGATCGCCAGTCGAAAATACGCCAGCAACAAAATACGCGATGGCAGGTTTTTTTGCTATTCATTTTGGAATTTTTCACTTCGTGTATTTTATTTTTTTGTTGGCTGGAGTGCCAGATTTATTTACTGACGCGCCACAAGGAGGTATGAATTGGTGGTTGTTGCTCAGCAGTACGTCACTTTTTCTTGCTTCACACTGGTATTCGTTTGTGTACCACAAACCTACTTCTACCAAAAAACCAAATATTGGGCATGTTATGATGTTTCCCTACGCGCGCATTATTCCAATGCATTTTACAATAATCTTTGGAGCTTTTGCGGGATGGGCAACGCCACTCTTTTTGACCCTCAAAACCTTTGCCGATGTAGTGATGCATATCGTCCACCACGCCCCACAAAAGGCCGTCACGCTTGATACGAATCAAAGTATCTGATATAGTAGGTGCACTAATATAAACCTATGGGAAAACACAGCAACAGACCAAAAGTTAAGCTTGCTTCAACGGGAGTAAAGGTTCCAAAGATCAAAAAACTCTACGCAAAGCAACCCCCAAAGTCACGGTATAGACACACAACTGGATAGTTGTGATATACTAAAGGGGCCAAAAGATAAGGACGTCAGTCCTTGTCTTTTCTTTTTATGAAAACATTTTTAATTTACATAACAACTTTTTCTATTATTCTTACGCCCCTGTCCTCTGAAGCTTTAGCGAAAGAGGAATTCTCATTCGTAAAAGCAAATGATGTTCTTGTGATTGATAATGATAATGATGGACTCACTGATCTACAAGAACTGCATGAGTTTGGAACTGATCCAGTTCTTGCTGACACTGATGGTGATGGATATCGTGACGGAGTTGAAATTGAAAATTTATATTCCCCACGTTACAAAAACAAGCTACTTTCTGAGGTGGACTCTGATAAAGATGGGGTTAATGATTTGTGGGAGTTGCGCCTTGGTTCTCATATGCTCTTATCGGATACTGATGGTGATGGAGTGAGTGATAGTGAAGAAATCGAACTAGGTTATATGCCAACGCGTGGTGATGTTGTAGTAAAAAAACGAATCGAGGTTGATATCAATAACTATACTATGAGTTATTATCATGGTGATGTTTTACTTGAAAAGATCGCGGTATCAACTGGTAAGAAGGGGTGGGAGACGCCAAAAGGATCGTTTAGCATCAAAAACAAAGTTGATTACAAAAATTATTTTAATCATCCCAACACTCCTTATAATCTTGAATTTGCTTTTAGTAAGGGGTGGAGGATTTACATTCACACAGCTTCATGGCACAATGAGTTTGGAAAAAAGAATATGTCTACGGGTTGCGTAAACGTCCCCGAAGCAAAAATGAAAGAAATTTATGCTTGGGCAACGGTGGGCACCTCGGTGAATGTGTTTTAAGAGTAGCGTCATTCAGAGGGCTTTGCCCGAAGAATCTATAATTGTACGCACCTCTTTTTATAACTTATAAAATTAGTATGTCTCAAGTACAATACAAAATTCTCTTCAAACGCCCAATGTGTATCGGCGCTTTAGCATGTTCTGCGATTGATCCTCAAATTTGGGAGGAAACGCCTGATGGCAAAGTCTCAATTATCGGTGGACAAAAAGTGTATGATGAGAATGGTGAAATCAAAGAAGAATTTATCATCCTCGACGAACTCGCTGACGCGCGCATGGATGGCGCAATGAGCTGTCCCGTGCTAGCAATTGAAATATATAAGTTAATTGATGGGGAGGTTACGGAGAAGTTATATCCAAAAGAGTAAGATGATTCACGGATTCGCAGAACACGAATATAATAAACAGTAAAAACGTTATTAAATTTATTAAATAACGTTTTTTTATTTTCAATTCCAATCAGTGGATCCGTGTAATCTGTGAATCACGCCAAGGTTGACTTTTTCCTCTACATAGAGTAGTATCCTTGGGCCTTAGGGCATCAAAGGTCCATTAATTAACCCCATAAAAACATACATATGAGCTTAATTTTAGTAGGTTTTCTTGAAATGCTCATCGTTACGGTTTGGACAAAAACTGTATCGGAGACGCAGGTGGTTGCGAGTGGAGTTGCGACTCTTGTTCATGTCATGGTCTGGTATTACGTTATTCAACGTCTTATGACCGACATTAACAACTGGCAAATCGCCCTTATGTATGCAATTGGTTGCGCGCTTGGTACCGTTATTACAACTCAGTACTATAAGTACAAGCAAACGACACAGGTTGCAACAGAAAAATAAAGATATGACTAACACGATTGAACCGGAAGGTTGTCAGTGTTCATAAAACATCGATGAAAAGAGAAAGTCATCGATGTTTTGTTTTTAAACAAAAAACCGCGCCATTGTGTGACGCGGTGCGTAAACTAAAGATAATATGCGCTTTGTAAAAACGCAACAAATTGAAGGCACGCAGGACTTTGTGTTTCAAGAAATTTTTGTTGCAGGTGGCTGAGGCAAATATTAAGTTGCGCGTCATTGAATTGGTTAATCAATGGACGCAGCTCAACTTTCCATTCTTCTTGAAGCAAGAGAGTTAGAATTCCTGGGTTTGTGTCTTTAATATATTCAATAAACCCGCTAATATTTTTTGTTCTTATGAGCGGTTTTACCACCTTAATGAGTGTCGAATTGATTTTAAACTGTTTTGTCTCACATTCTACTACAAAATTTTCTATTTTTTGTTTCAGGTCGGTGACCTGTTGAGTATTAAACGTATTTTCTTTTTCTGCTTGACGCAAAACAGTAAGCAAATCGACGACATTTTTTACCGACATTTCAGAGTGCATCTTTTGAAATGTATCAAAATATCTTGGCGCGCTAAAAGGCTGATCAGTTGTCGCTACTCCTATCACATGCAGAATAAATTCTGCTTTTGACATGGCATCGATGTCATCACTCATCTAAGACTCCTTATGTATCATGGTGCGATATAACAATAGATATATCGCATCAACGATAAAAAAGCAAGTAGTAGTTGCATAATTTTACTTTTCCTGTAAACTTGAATCAGTTTGTTCTCAAGGAGTGTGACTCTATGCAACAATTTGCCTGCAAAGCTATTGGCTTTGATCTTGATGGAACGCTTGTTGATACGGAACGAATGCACTACGAAATCTATAAACACGCGATGCGTAAACACGGAAAGGACTTGCCTTTTGAAGTGTATCGACAGATGTGTGGAATGAGTGGGCTCGATGGAGCGAAGTTTCTCATTCAACACTTTAAACTAGATTTTGATCCGCAAGAATTTGATCCGCTTAAGGATTATGATTCTGGTGAGATTTTTAATAACTCACGCATTGAACCGATGCTTTTTGCGGATACTGTTTTGGCAGGGTGTGCTCAAGATGATGTTCCGTTTTATGTTGTTACCTCATCGCCGTTTGATGTAGCAATCAAGAAATTGAACAAAGCGCGTTTAACGGGTTTTGTAGGTAATCGATTGGTTACGCCATCGATGGGTTTGCGAAGCAAGCCTCATCCTGATATGTATCTCAAAGCCGTAGAGTTGTTAAAGATTGAACCAAACGAGTTGTATGCAATTGAAGATTCAGCTCTTGGTGTTGCTTCTGCGATTTCCGCTGGGTGTTACTGTGTTGCAGTGCCTTCGATGTACACGCAACAGCAGGATTTTTCTGGAGCGTATCACACCTTTCGTGATATTCGCGAAGCAGTTTCTCATTTTCATCGCAGCTCTCCCCGGTGAGTACCATCGGTCCAAGCGAAACAAGAGGCGATGCCTCTCACAAGGTACCTCCCATCTGCCTGTTGTTTTGCGACTCGTCGTAAGCGTATGGTGTGTTTTCTCCTTTCCCGCAATTCATGCGTGACGAGATAGTCGGCATCATCACATGGTGGCCGGCGACTGAGCAGTCGAAAGACTGCTCTTTTTTGATCATTATTTTTGTTCTTTGTTGTGAAACTTTTTGTAAATTTCTTTGAGTTGTCGATCGGTAACGTGTGTGTAGATTTGAGTTGTAGTGATTGACGAGTTTCCAAGCATTGTTTGTACGCTCCGAATATCAGCGCCGTTTTGCAGCAAGTCTGTTGCGAATGAATGACGCATAACATGAGGCGTGATTTTTTTGTTAACTCCAGCGATCATCGCCATTTTTTTGATCATGCGTTGAATCGATCGGGGAGTGAGTGGTTCTTCGTCACGCTTTTCGTCACGGCCTTTTTGAGCGCGATCATGCGCCACGAAGAGGTAAGGGCTTGTGTCGGTACGTTTGTCTAAGTAGTGCGCAACACTTGCCTTTGCTTGATTGCTCAAAAAAACGATACGTAATTTTGAACCTTTTCCTCGCACCGTAAATTCATCACGTGAAAGATTTACGTCTGATTTTTTTAGGTTACAAAGTTCTGATATACGAAGTCCCGTTGAAAAAAATAATTCTAAAATTGCTTTGTTGCGAAGTTTGATGATGCTGGGTGCCTCGTCTTTGTCGGGTGCTTCAAGGATGTGCTGGAGTTCGCTTCCTTCCATAAACTCAATTTGTCGCTGGGGCATTTTTGCAAGCTCGATTTTTTCTGCCGCAACTGTCTTGATGTCGCGTTTAGCAAGATACTTCAGAAGCGATCTAAGCGCAATGAGATGATAATTCTGAGTATTTTTTTTGAACGGTTCTCCGTTTTTATCGACTTGTCGATTAAGCCATAAGCGATACGCGCGAATTGCGTCATACGAAATTTTTTCTACATCTTTAATTTTTGATTCGTTTGCAAAACGATGTAAATAAAAATGATAGTTCGTAATTGTTTTTTGCGAACGTCCTTTTTCTATTTCTAGATGCTCCAAAAACTCTCTAATCGCTGTTTCGATTTTCATATGTATTAAATCTTGTGTAATTATAGCATATTGTACGACGCATAAGGTCTCGACTCCCGATTTCGAGACCGACCCATTGACAACCATCAAAAAATTTAGTAAAGTGTAGGCCTTGTACATTTTTTTACCATGGAGGTAAACACATGAGTCACAATATTGAGGTTATTTCTGCTCGAGGTGTTGCGGTTCTAGTATTGCTGGGCGCTTTGGTGCTCACAGTCAAAGGAATTTCGCACGCCAAGCAATCATTGTCTGCGCGGAGATAGTATGACTACAGCGCTGACAGTTCTTGCAGTTGCATTTGGAGTCGTTTTTGCGGGAGGGATTGGATTTCGAATTTTAATCATTCGCGTGCGAACATTGATACCATATGATGACGAGGTGGTGCTTGAGTTCCCATCGTGACATACCGTATTTCGAATTCTCGATGCTCGTAGCTGGATATAGTTTGTCGCATGGTATTCTTATGCGACATGCTAATCCTACTCTGGATGAATTTCTGTTATGGATGGCATGTGGTGTTATCAACCTCATGTTTATCTGGTATCTCATGGTTAAGGATCGACGTGGTCTTGTGTATTACATAGGACCGCTTCGCATGTTAATTGCGGGCGCGTTACTTGTTTACATTTCGCCATTTATCGCGCTTTGTGCGTTGTTCTTGTTACTTCGTTATCAACGAAGTCAACGGTATCTTACTTTTTAGAGCGTTTTGGTTACCCAAAACGCTTTTTTATTTACGTTGACAATAAAGGTATAGTTTGTTATTATGAGTGTATTACATTGTAATACACATACTATATGCGAGAAGTTGTCACAATTTCATTAGCACCTGCTTTAGCAATGGAAGTAAAGAAAGCAGTTAAAAAAGGTAAATACTCTAGTAAGAGTGAGTTTTTTCGTGAACTTTTAAAGATGTGGGCATCTGAAGAATTTTTGTTTCAAGATGTTCTGGAGGCAGAGAAGGAAATTAAAGCCGGTAAATTGATTAAGTTGAAATCGATACGTGAAATCATGTAAGTATGTTTCAATTACGATATACACCACACTTTATTCGACGTTTTAAAAAACTTCCAAAACATATTCAGGAGTTGTATGCACAAAAAGAAGATATTTTGAAAATAAATCCTTTTAATAATAAACTTAAATCTCACAAACTTAATGGAAAATTACGTGATTATTGGTCTGTATCGATTGATCAAAAACATCGTTTCTTGTTTCGTTTTGAGGGTGGTATTTTGATTATCATGATGACCATTGGTAACCATGATATTTATAATGAGATTTTGTAATTATGTTTGATAAACAAACACAGTTAGATAGCGTGCATCTGTCTCTTATTCATATCACTGATAATGAATTAAAATGTTTGCGCATGGAAAATAAGTATCTTCCCGTATTTGGTGAGGGTGATATCAACGCGCGTATTATGATCGTGGGAGAGGCGCCTGGTAAAAATGAAGCAGAGTGTGGCAAACCTTTTTGTGGAAAATCAGGAAAAATCCTTGATGACGTTTTGTCGCAAGCGGGGCTTGATCGAAGTAATATTTATATTACGAATGTTGTAAAAGATAGACCTCCGCAAAATCGCGATCCGCGCCCAGACGAAATAGAACTGTATGCCCCTTTGCTTGATAGACAAATTGAAATCATACAACCAAAGATCGTGATAACGCTCGGGAGGATATCGATGGCATATATTTTGAAGCGATACTGCGGTTTAGATGAAGCGCCGACTATAACAAGCGCGCATGGACAGGAGTTTAACGCCTGCACTCACGATGGAATCACGTTCACAGTAGTTCCCATGTTTCATCCAGCGGCAACCATCTACAACAAAGAGTCTAGAAAATCACTCTATACAGATATGAAAAAAGTGGTATCATTACTCTCATAATTATCATTCTATGAAACAAATCATTTTGGTTATCATGGCGATCGTCGTCACAGGAGTGGGTTCGAGTCTTGGTACTGCGTATTTTCTCAAAAAGGATTTAGCGTCAAAAGAGTCTTTGGTTGCTGCTTTTTATGCAACTGAAAATGCAGTAAGCGTGAGTCCGCATGGTCTTCGCGGAAAAATGGACAAAGGCGACACATCTTTTATTCTTGTAGATCTTCGAAGTCAGGAAGAGTATGAGAAAGAGCATATCATCGGCGCGATAAATATTCCTGCCTACAAAAACAAGACAAAGTCAGCGTATGATGAAGTTGATCGAATCGTTTCATCATTTAAAGCATTACCACAAGACAAAGAAATTATCATGTATTGCTACAGCATACCCTGCATGACTTCTCGCAAGGTGGGAGATATGCTCGCAAAGGAAGGTATTTATGCGAAGCATCTTAACATCGGATGGAATGAGTGGCGCTATTTCTGGAATCTTTGGAATCATGAGCACGAATGGAATGCGACAAAAGCGGAAGATTACATCATGAAAGGAAAAGAACCAGGAACTCCACAAATTAGAGATTATGATTATAAGTGCGGAGATGGAGAATTGAGTTGTTAAATGAAAAAACCCTCAGCGTTTGTCTGAGGGTTTTGTTGTGTTTATTATTTTTTCTTGCGTTGTTTTGTGAGTGGAAATTTCCCATACTCCATTCGAAATTGCGCTATTACGGCAGGTGTGATGTAGCGACCATCATCATGTAAAATCTCATTAAGCGCTTCTTTGAAACTGGAAAAAGGACGAACCCAAGGGCGTGTTACACCTTTGTGAAAAACAATCATATCAGCGGTCCCGTCGTCATTAAGACGGATTGTTTTGCGATACGCGTTATGAAATCTAAAAACGTACGAATCCCCATGTTTTTCTATGCGCGCGGTCATGTACGCCTCCTTGTTGGCTGATGCAATGTATCAAAGTATGTCGTTATGGTCAATAAATATAAAACCCTTGACTTTTTGCCTATATTCGCTTATTATTATGGCATTGTCGCATGCTCGGTTGAGGAGTGATTAGCCTTTTCTTGGCACGCGGTAGCATTATTAATTTACATGATATAAACCAAGTATGGCTTTATCAAAAGAGAAAAA
>JADLGS010000029.1 GCA_020849205.1 Candidatus Falkowiibacteriota bacterium
AAACCCTTGTTCTCGAGCCGTTGCTATACTTGATTCGAGATACTTTTTGACACCGGGAAATTTTTCAAAATATTGTTCAATAAACTTTTTTGCTTCGTCGCGACTCATCTCTGTTCTTTGCGCTAATCCATAAGGACCGAGTCCATAGATGATACCAAAGTTAATTTCTTTAGCGCTTGATCTAATTTCTTTGGTAACTTGTGATTCGGGTATGCCGTGAATAATTGCAGCGGTAGATGTATGAATATCTTTACCTTCGCGAAAAATTCTTTGCATGTTTTCGTCACCCGATGCGTCTGCAGTGAGTCGCAATTCGATTTGAGAGTAGTCGGCAGAAACAAGGGAAAATCCCTCTGGAGCAATGAACGCTTCTCGAATTCTGTTTCCCCAGCTTGTTCGTGTAGGAATGTTTTGTAGATTTGGATTTGTACTTGATAATCTACCGGTCGCAGCCACTGTTTGATTGTAGCTCGTGTGAATTCGCGCGTCTTTACTGATGAGTTGCGGAAGACTTTCGAGGTATGTCGATTTCATTTTTGCGAATTCTCGATACTGCGAAATGAGTGGTACGATTTTGTGAGCATCAAATAGTTTTTCAAGCTCCGAAGCCGCGGTTGAGAATCCTGATTTTGTTTTTGCGATTCCTACGGTTGGAAGTCCAAGCGTTACAAAAAGAATTTCTTGTAATTGAAGAGGGGAGTCGATGTTAAACTCTTTTCCAGCTAATTCGTAAATCTTTTTTTCGAGTTGAGTGATTTCTTTTTGAGCTTCTTTGTCGAGCGTGTGAATAATATCAACGTTAAGCGTGATGCCTGCGCGCTCCATGTCCACAAGAACTGGAATGAGGGGCATTTCGATGTGTTGAGATAGTTCATCAAGTTCTTGTTCCTTGAGTCTTTTTTGAAAGAGTTTGTAGAGACGATAGGTGTAATCAGCGTCTTCGCAGCTATATTCGCAAAGTCGAACTAATGACACATCAATGAGATCAATCTTGTTTTTACCTTCACCAACGAGTGACTCATAGGCAATTTTTGTAAAACTAAACTCTTGCGCGCAGAGAGTATCAAGGCTGTATGCTCGCTCGCCAGCGCTGCACAAATATGCTGCAATCATCGTATCAAAGAGCTCGCCTTTGATGCTTATCCCATAGTTACCCAGCACCTCCATGTCATATTTAACATTGTGTCCAATTTTTTTGATAGACTGATTTTCAAATAATGGTCTGAGGTGTTCTAACCAGCGTTCGTGATTCACAACTCCCTTAAACAATCCATCACCTTCTTTATTTTTGATGCTTATGTAATACGCTTGCCCTTCTTTAAAACTTATTGAAATTCCAAGGAGTGTAGCATCAAGCGCGTTTTGTGAAGTTGTTTCTGTGTCAAAAACAAACTCTTTTTGTTGTGAAAGCGCGCCAACTAATTCTTGCAAAGACTTTTCGTCATTAATGAGTGTGTACTGACGACCTTCGTTTTTCATCTGATGCGCGGCGACGTGAATTTTTTCTGCGCCATCGCTCAATAAATTAACTCCGTCAAGAACTGGTAGCTTAGCAATGAGTGACTTGAATTCGAGCGCAAGTAGTTTTTGTGTAATTTCATTTTGATCATAGGGAACAAATCTTGTTTCCTCGAGATCAAAATCCATTGGCACGTCCAATTTGATCGTCGAAAGTTCTCGTGAAAGAAACGCAAGCTCTTTGTTTTCTTCCAACTTCTTTTTCATAGCTGGCTTAATGACGCTTGCGTCATCAAGATTTTGATAAATACCTTCAAGATTTTTGAATGCTTTAACGAGTTTGATTGCGCCAACTTCGCCAATTCCAGGAACGCCCGGAATATTGTCAGATGCATCACCTTTGATCGCCTTGAGGTTAATGATGTCAGAGACTGCCAAACCTTCATATTTTTTACTTACCTCAGTTTCATCGTATTCAAAAATCTCACTCATCCCTTTTTTGAATGTGATGACGTGCGTGTTGTCATCAACAAGTTGAAGCGTATCAAGATCGCCTGTAAAAATGTATGAAATCGTATCTTTGTTGTCGACGGACTTCTTTGAGCAAATCGTTCCAATAATATCATCAGCTTCATATCCTGGTACGGCGTATGTTTTGATGTTGAGTGTTTTGAGCATATCAAGGATGATTGGGATTTGAGGTTTAAAATCATCCGGAGGCGCCTTGCGGTGCGCTTTGTACTCATCATACATTTCTTTTCGGAATGTTGGTTTTTCGCTATCAAACGCAACGCAAATATACTCAGGTTTATATTTGTTGAGCACGGTAAATAACCCCGACAAAAATCCAAAAACTGCGTTTACAACTTTTCCATCTTTAGTGGCAAGTGGCGGGATGGCATAGTAGGCTCGAAAAATGAGCGCAAAGGCATCGATTATAAAGAGTTTTTTCTTTTTCATATGTATCTATTGTAGCAATATCACAAGATTTTAACCATACAACTCAGAGTGCTTGTTTATTCTGACAAATAACAAGCAATCATCACCTACTTCATAGATTGCCCTATAGTCCCCAGTAACATTTATACTTCTTGAATTAGGAAATACATTATACACTTTATGGTTATTTAGGATTGGATCAAAGTTGTTATTAATAAATATTTTAAAACGATTATAAAATGCCTCACGAATCTCGTCAGGCAGTTTATCTAATTCTTTGCGAAAATATCTATGAAACGCAATTTTCTTCATAACCCCTTTAAGTATCGAATTGCATCTTCTGCGTTATCAAATGCCTCAGACATGTTTCTTCCATGTTTCATGTCTTCAAAAGCTTCGAGTAACTCCTTTTTTACGGACTCTTTTAGTTCGTGTTTGGTGGTCATGTGTAAAACAATTTCACCAGCGGCATACGCTTCCATGGTTTTATTAATAATAGCAGAAAGAGAAAGGCCATCTTGTTTCGCTTTTTTCATGACCTTATTTTTTAATTTTTCGTTCATTCGAAATAATACGGGTGTTGTCATAGTAAGTTTTTAATAATATATCATAAGTATATCATTGTGATATATCATGTCAAGTATTACAATCTAAGTATTACACCTCGACAATAACCCTATTTTCACATATACTTATCTTCATGAATCAAATCCCACAGCATATAGCATTTATTATGGACGGTAATCGCCGATGGGCGGTTGAAAACGGACTTCCAAAGATGGAAGGACACACAAAAGGCCTTGAAAATTTCAAGGTTATTGTTGATTATTGCCGTGAAATTGGCGTGAAATATACGACTTTTTGGGCACTTTCTACCGACAATCTTAAGAAGCGTGAAGACCTCGAACTTCAACATCTTTTTAAGTTACTTGGCGATA
>JADLGS010000030.1 GCA_020849205.1 Candidatus Falkowiibacteriota bacterium
TGATTCAATTTTTTCTTGTGGAACCTGTGAAGGCGCTTTGTTCATAAACTGATCTTCGTTAACGCCAGTAGTAGCTAAATCGCTTGACGTTACGATGTTATTTGCGTCACTAATCGGTATCGTGATTGGTCCATCGCCACGATACTGCCTTCCAAACGTAACGAGGTAGAGCGCATAAATAAGAGCAATTAAAACAGCAAGTGTCATGCACACTTGAATCACAAATATCTCACCACGATGTGAGGTAAAATGTAAAAGTTGTCGATTGTTTTTCATGTGTATAGTATATCACATTTTAATTGGTAGTTGTATGTTGCTACTTGTGGAAACAAAAAATAACACTGATTTCCACAGATTTGTGATCTATTAAATCACTCATCAGTGTTTATCAGTGTTATTTAGTATTACGCTCCAATTTTTTGAATTGTGAAATTTGTGATTTCAATCTTTTCACCGATAACACCCGTCTTTGATTCGAGTAATTGACGAACTGTCATCGAATCGTCTTTGATAAATTCTTGATCAAGTAATGCTTTTTCTTCAGTTTCGTCAGCAGGCACATCCTCAGTTTTTAAATACTTTGGTTGCATTGCGGCGATGTGTAAAGCGATATCATGAGCAAGTTCCTTGAACTTATCATTACGAGCCACGAAATCAGTTTCGCATCCAAGCGACCAGAGTACGCCAAGTGTTTGATTCGTGTGAATGTATGCATACACGATACCTTCAGTAGTAACGCGATCAGCGCGCTTCGCAGCCGCCTTTGCGCCTTTTTCACGTAAAAACTCAAGCGCCTTTGCTTCATCTCCGTTAGAATTTTCAAGAGCAGCTTTTACGTCAGCAATCCCCGCTCCTGTTTCTTCGCGAAGTTTTTGAATGAGTGTGATATCAATAGCCATAGTTTTGTTTTTATATTTATGCTTTAACGATTTTCTTTTGTGCTTCAAGTACCATGTCTGCCATCGCAGCAATCAAGAGTTCAACACCCTTCTTTGCGTCGTCATTTGCAGGCACTACGTAGTCAACGAGTGATGGATCAACGTTTGTGTCGCACAAAGCGATCACAGGAATCTTCTTTTTTGCGGCTTCCAAAAGCGCAGTCTCTTCTACTTTAAGATCAACGATGACCAAAAGGTTTGGTTCACGAGTAAGATCTTTTACACCACCAATAGTTCCTTCAAGTCTTTCAATCTCTTGTTCAAACTTGAGTTGCTCCTTCTTAGTGTATTTGTTGAGCTCACCAGTGTCGCGTTGACGAACGAGATCCTTAAGCTTTTTTGCCTGCTTGATCACGATGCGAAAGTTTGTGAGTAAACCACCTACCCAACGATTTGACACAAAAGGCATGTTGCAGCGCTTAGCTTGCGCCTCAATCACCTCTTTTGCTTGCGCTTTTGTACCAACAAAAAGCACAGTACCACCTGTTGAAACAGTTTGAGTGATAACTTTTTCGACTTGTTCAAGCGCTTTGTGCGTTTGCTCTAAATCGATAACATGGACTCCATTGCGGACTCCAAAAATATATTGCTCCATTTTTGGATACCACTTTGGTGCTTGGTGACCAAAATGAACCCCGGCAGAAAGCATTGCCTCGATGCTTGGAACTTTTGACATATGACTCCTTTTTTACCCTCAAAAGAGGGACCTCGATATGTACAGCTCTTGATACCGACCAGAAGTCGATACAAGGAGTATATAAGTACATATCTGCGTGATAATTAAATTTGCAGGTTTGACCCGTACAAAGTGGCTCTATAGTACAGTGAATACGAACGAATGTCAAATAGCAGGTCTCGACTCCCGATTTCGAGACCCCCGTCTCCGGGAATTAAAAAAGCCCCGAGAGTATCGAGGCTTGGAGTTGTTTCTATTAAGAAAACAACCCGAGACGTTGCCACCAATGTGGCTCATACACTTCTTGGGGATTGCCTTCAACGCCAAATTCAAGTTTTACTTCTTGAGCTGTCACACCTTCCAAGAAGAAAACGAATTCTGCATTGACTTTCCCCAGATACGTTGAAAATACAACAGTATTGTTTCGCGAAGCAATGAAGCCGTAAGGATCAAATCCTTGTAAGAACGGCGCCATGTTTAGTTCGATGCCAATCATCACCTTAAATGGTACATCGGCACTCAGTTTCACGTTGTACATTCCAGGTTTCGTATCCTTACCAGAATACGAATACCGGAGTAAATGGGTTGAATCCTTCGTAAACTTCCCCATAAAGTCGATCTTCTTTCGACCTTCAGAAAATAGAAACAAAGCAATTGAAATTAAAATCAGTAGAAAAATCAACGAGATCATGTAGTCTCCTTGGAAGAGTTTTTATGTACATTAATATATGACTTATATCACATAAATCAATTTTTGTCAATATTTCATATACTTGGCCTCGACTCCCGATTTCGAGACCTCGTGCCCAAGAATTAAAAAAGCCCCCGGTGATGGGGGCATGAGCTAAAAAACTTACTCTAAAAGACTTGCTTTCGTTTGCCCGTTGGCGAGACAACGTAGATTCGTGGTTTGAGATCTGTAAACCCAACCCCACTTGCAGGTATAAATTTCCTCGCTGCTTCGTATGCTGAAGCCTCAGTGGCGTATTTTTCATTATTAAGTGGATAGTAAGCATCAGGTCCACCTTCAAATGTATCATACCCCTGAATTGTCCATTGGTCACTCATTTTAGCACTCCTTTCCTTGCGGAAATAAAATGTTCATTTAGTAACAATATTGTAGCATATAATCAGATATTTGTCAATATTTACAATCATCGCCCTATTCTATAACCTATCGCCTATAATCCATGCATTGAGTTAGACTTGACAAGTTAGCATAAATATGATACGGTCATCGGATCCCCAAAATATATGAAATTCAAAAAGCATAAAAAAGAAGAGATTAACTTTTGCCAATCAGGCAAGCACAAGCGCCCCTATCGTTTTAACGAGGGTGAAACTTGTTTTCTCGTAGAAACAAGCACTATGGAAAAATACACAGTCCGCGTGATTGTCTGTATGGACTGCAAGAAAACGCTTGGTTCAAAGCCTATTGAAAAGATTTTACTCGAAGCATAATCACGGATTCACGGAAACACAGATGCACGGATTAGCCGTGATCTGTGAATCTGTGAATCTTTTTGTTTTCAAAACAACACACTTGACTAAAATGACCAAAAACGATACACTTCTCTCACTAAATACATACTCGTTATGAAACAAGACACTCACCCACAACTTAACAACGTTATCTTTGAAGACGCTTCAACAGGAGCTCGTTTCGTTACAACTTCTGTAATCGAAAGTGAAAAGACTGAAACGATTGACGGAGTTACATACCACATCATTCAAGTGGAAGTAACATCTGACTCTCACCCATTCTTTACTGGTAAGAAGATGCTTGTTGACTCTGCTGGTCAGGTTGACAAATTCAAGCAA
>JADLGS010000031.1 GCA_020849205.1 Candidatus Falkowiibacteriota bacterium
AAGTATTAAGATGTAAGTATATTTTTCCAACTTTACTTATCTCTTACTACTTACTACTTATTTCTTATTATTTATTTACTTACATATTCTTATGTCAGAAGAAACACTTTTAAGTGATTTAGAGAAGAAGCGACATACTGGAGCGCATATTTTAGCCTCTGCTGTCGCAAAGCATCTTGAAGATGAAAAAGTTGATGTGAAGTTTGGTATTGGTCCTCCAATTGAACATGGTTTTTATTATGATTTTGATCTTGGTGAACGCACGCTTACCGATGCGGATTTCAAAGGAATTGAAAAAGCGATGAAGCATATCGTCAAGCAAAACCTACCTTTTGAAATGCGTGAAGTTTCGATTTCACAAGCGCGTGAAATTTCGGCTCATCAACCTTATAAACTTGAATTGATTAATGATTTTGAAGCAAAAGGTTTATCTACCGTAACCTATTATTCAATTGGAAAGTTTGAAGATTTGTGCAGAGGAAATCACGTTGATTCTACGGGAAAAGTAGGAGCATTTAAGATTGATAAGGTTGCGGGTGCGTATTGGAAAGGTGACGAAAAGAATCCCATGATGCAGCGTGTGTATGTATTGATGTTTGATACACAAGATGAGCTTGATGCCCATATTGCAATGCTTGAAGAGGCTAAGAAGCGTGACCACAGAAAACTTGGAAAAGAATTAGATCTTTTTGCCTTTTCTGATTTAATTGGTCCCGGTCTTCCGCTCTTTACGCCACGTGGAACAATTTTGCGGGATGAACTCACTCGTTATGTTATTGAATTACAAGAACCTCTTGGATACAAAAATGTAGATATTCCACATCTCACCAATACTGAATTGTACAAAGTATCGGGTCACTATGATAAGTATGGCGAAGATCTCTTCAAATTTAATATGGGAGAAAGAGAATTTGCGGTAAAGCCAATGAACTGTCCTCATCACACTCAAATCTTTGATTCACGACAGCGATCATACAAAGAGTTGCCAATCGCTTATTACAATATTACCAAGGTATATCGTAATGAGCAGTCTGGTGAACTCGCTGGATTATCTCGCGTTCTTTCGATTACGCAAGACGATGGTCACGTATTTTGTCGTCCCGATCAAATTCAAGATGAAGCAAGTAAGATTTATGTCATGATTAAGACTTTCTATGCAACGCTTGGTATGAATTTGCAAGTTCGCCTCTCGCGTCGTGATCCAGCAAATCCTCAAAAATATCTTGGAGATGATGCGTTGTGGAATAATGCCGAGAATTCACTTAAACAGGTGCTTTCTGCAGCAGGAATTTCAGAATTTATTGACGGTCCTGGTGAGGCAGCGTTTTATGGACCCAAGCTTGATTTCATGATTAAAGATGCGATTGGTCGCGAGTGGCAGGTAGCAACTATTCAATTAGATTTCAACATGCCAATGCGATTTAATTTGTCGTATGTTGATGAGCATAATCAAAAGCAACATCCTGTGATGATTCATCGCGCCATTCTTGGTTCTGTTGAACGATTCATGTCAATTATGATTGAACACTTTGGAGGAAACTTCCCAACATGGATGTCGCCAGAGCAAGTACGCATCTTACCAATTTCTGATAACTTCCTTGGCTATGCCCAGGAAGTTGAGTCAGCGCTCAAAGTCCATGGTGTACGTGTTGAAATTGATGGACGCGCAGAATCACTTGGTAAAAAGATTCGCGAAGCTGAAATCTGGAAAGTACCATACTCGCTTATCATTGGTGAAAAAGAAGTCGCAAGTAAAACTGTGACGCCACGCAAACGCCATGTGGGCGACATGCCAGCAGTTTCTGCGCAAGAGTTTACTGATATGATTATCAAAGAAATAAAAGTGAGGAGTTTATAAAAAAAGCCGTCCCTGTAAAGGGACGGTTTAGTATTTTACTTTTTTGTTTTTGCCTCATATTTTGCATGTATTGCGAGGTCTATACTTTTAATTAGTTCAGATTCTTTATCATAATCTGAATAATATGTTTTTTTGAGAAAATTGTTAATCAACAATGCTCGTTCATTTTTGTTAAGTTCACGTTTGATTGACATAACCAGTTCGCGTAAAAATAAATTATTATCATCAACCTTATATTTTAACCTACGAAAAATTGAATCTTGAAATTCACGTGCTTTCGTGATAAGTGGTGTAGTCTTTTCGAGTGAAGAAGTGTTGTTTTGCGTATCAAGTGTAAACTTTGTAGTTTGCGAAAGGTTTATTCGCCCATATTCATATGTGTACACTTCTAAAAACCCATTTAATACAATAGTTCTTGACAAAATCATTGAACCACCAGCAGTAGTGCCTTGAATCCTACAAATAGTAGGTCGAATGTATCGTGGGTTTGTTGAAAACATACAAGCCAATGATTCATTTGGGTTAAATATAATGAATTCATACTTACTATTTCTAGTAATGATCGTTACAACATTACCTTTCTCGAGAGATCCAACTTTTAATGATTCTGAGTTTAACAGATTATCCATTTTGTCAGCGAGTTCGGGAACTAGGACTGATGAAAGCGATGATTGAGTAGTCATTATATCTCCTTATAAAATGTACAGTATGTTATAGATATATACTATATTAATTTAAAATAGTCAATTATTTTGAAATAAAAAATCGCCCCGTTATGCGGGGCGGATTTTGTTTCTAAAGAAGGGGAATTTGGTGGCGATGCTAAAAGCGATTGCATGTGCCCATCGTTTCACAAGAATCCAGTATATTTCGTATTTTATCTTATCTGAGATGTTTGCGCCCAGAGCTTGATTTAGTTCTGAGTACGTAAGTTCTTGGCGAAGTAGATGTCGAGCAATGCGATCTAGTTCTTCGATGGAATTCTGTGACATGAGTAATTCAAATAATGTTTCTTTTTGAATAGTAGGGTCGTTTAAAATACTATTCAGAAACAATTCTTTTTCAAGTTGAACAAAGTGATGATATTGATCCATGTTTTCCTCGTAAGGTACAATGTTGCGCTGTGAATATATCATGAATAGTAGATCGTTGCAACCTTGAACAATCTCTCAATTTTTAGTACAATCGACACACTATTTATGAGTAAACAGATATCAAAATATCATATCATAACCTATGGATGTCAGATGAATGCTTCTGACTCTGAACGTATTGCCGCAATTTTTGAGCAGTATGGTTGTAGCTCTGTTTCTGATTGGAAAGAAGCTGATGTTGTAATTATGAATACGTGCTCAATCAAGCAGTCAGCTGAAGACAGAGTAGTGGGGAAGGCAAGAGCTATGAGCCAATACAAAGAGTATAATCCAGACTTGAAGGTTGTGATTACTGGATGTATGGCGCCTCGAGGTGATGCTGTCGCAAAGGCTACGGGTGTAGATGTGGTTATTACGATTAAAGATTTGGCGATGCTTCCGCAAAAACTAGGAATGCAAAAACCAACATCAGATGAATTAGCTCAAAATTATTTTTCAATCGCGCCAAAGTACAGCTCTCCATTTCAAGTGTACATTCCCATCATGACTGGTTGTGACAACTTCTGTACATTTTGCGTAGTCCCGTTTACTCGTGGTAGAGAATATTCTCGGCCTATGATTGATATTCTTAATGAAGTTGAAATTGCCCTACGCAATGGCGCGCGCGAAATTACGCTCCTTGGTCAAAACGTAAATTCATATGAATTTGGTTTTGTTGAGTTGCTCAAAAAAATAAATGCACTTCCTGGAGATTTTTGGGTACGTTTTGTGTCTTCAAATCCGCAAGACATGAGTACAGAATTAATTGATACTATCGCTACAAGTGAAAAATTGTGCAACTACATTCACTTCGCTGTTCAAGCAGGTAATAACAGAATCTTGAAGCGCATGAATCGTCGTCATACCATCGCGCAATATCTCGCGTTGTATGATCGTATGAAAGAAAAAATGCCCGATGTAGGAATTTCAACAGACATTATTGTTGGATTTCCTTCGGAGACTGATGAAGAATTTCAAGATACGGTCCGACTTATGGAGCAAGTGAAATATGATATGGCATATATTTCAAAATATTCTGCTCGTACCAATACACCTGCTTGGAGAATGAAGGATGATGTGAGTATTGACGAAAAGAAGCGACGCGAAGAAGTGCTGACGACAATTTTAAAACGAACGGCAAAAGAAAACGCAGAGTCTTTGGTTGGTCAGACGAGAAAAGTCCTCGTTGAAAAAATTGGCCACAGAGGACAATTAGTGGGTAAGGATGCCTCGTATCGAACGGTAAGTATTACTAATACAGTCGATGAATCACTTATCGGACAGTTTGTGTTTGTAACAATCACGAAGTCAAATGGACTTGGCGTTGATGGGGAATTGGTTACAGAATTTGGAATATAGAATATTGAATATGGATTTTAAACCAAAGCTTGTAACTATCATCGGGCCGACGGCGTGCGGGAAATCTGCGCTTGCTGTTGAAATTGCAAAAGCGTGCAATGGTGAAATTGTTTCTGCTGACTCACGACAATTTTACCTTGGAA
>JADLGS010000032.1 GCA_020849205.1 Candidatus Falkowiibacteriota bacterium
ATGATCACGAAATACGCGCGTCAATGTAAGGCAATCGTAACCGTAGAAGAGCATCAGGTGAATGCAGGAATTGGAAGCGCGATTGCTGAGGTGGTGGTGAAGTCGTTTCCTGTACCAATTGAAATGGTTGGTATGAATGACAGCTTTGGAGAATCAGGTGAACCAAAAGAGTTATTGGCTAAGTATTCCATGGATGCCAAAGCGATTGGTCGCGCGGTGGCTCAAGTTTTAAAACGTAAATCTTAGTATGCTTGATGTAATTACTATCGGAGACGCGACGCTTGACACTTTCATTGATTGTGAAAGTTCATCGCACGCAGTGAGTGTTGATCAAAAAACCAACAAACTCTGCTTTGAATTGGGAGAAAAGATTGGTATCAAGAGTTTACACAAGAAGGTCGCGGGAAACGCGGCTAATGTTGCTGTTGGTGTATCACGACTTGGAATGTCGTCTGGTTTTTGGACGATTCTTGGCGATGACGCTTTTAGTAAAGAAGTGGTCAAAAAAATGAAGGACGAAAAGGTGAGTACAAAATATGTTCAATTCCAAAAAAACTCAGAATCAAATTATACCGTTGTTCTCAATTTTTCTGGCGAACGCACGCAACTCACGTATCGTCTTCCGCGCGTCTACGATCTTCCTAATAATCTTGAGAAGTCTAAGTTTGTGTACTTAACGGCGATGGGAGAGAATCATCAGATGGCGTATGGCGAGTTACTCAAATATTTAGTAACTAAGCATGCGTTACTTGCGTACAATCCCGGTGGTTATCAAATCACGTGTAAAGAAAAAATTTGCAACGACTTACTGCCGTTTACCAACATACTCTTTGTTAACGTTGAAGAAGCTGAGATGATTATTCACGGAAAATCAAAAGGAAATCATTCTCATAAATTATTACCACAAAAAACAATCAAAACAATTCTCAAGGAGTTACATCAACTCGGACCAGATACGGTTGTGGTAACCGATGGACCACGAGGATCATACGCGCTTTCTGATAATCATTTTTACCACATGCCAATCAAGCAAGGACCGCTCATCGAGCGCACAGGCGCAGGCGATAGTTATGCATCAGGATTCTTGTCGGCAGTCATACATGGCAAAACGTGTCAGGAGGCGATGATGTGGGGTACTATTAATTCGTGGTCAGTGGTTCAACACATTGGACCAATCGATGGATTGATGTATGAAGCACAGATGAAAAAACTCGTTAAATCAATGAGACCAAAACCGGTCATGATGTAAACTCCTATGTTAGTAACTACAAAACAAATTTTACTAAAGGCGCAAAAAGGACGCTACGCAGTTCCTGCTTTTAATATTAACAACCTCGAAATTCTAGAGGCTGTGATGCGCGCAAGCATCGCCTCAAAGTCACCCGTCATTTTACAAACATCTGAGGGCGCGATTGAGTATGGTGGAATGGGGAATTTAGTTGCGCTCATGAAAGAAGCGACAAAATGCAAAGATTCCCGTCGCTATTCAGCTTGATCATGGTAAAAACATCGATATAATCGCGCAGGCAATTAACATGGGATACTCATCAGTGATGATTGATGGATCTTCGCTACCGTTTGAGGAAAACGTCGCAAAAACAAAGCTCGTGGTCGCCCTTGCTCGTCGCAAAAAGGTAAGCGTTGAAGCGGAACTTGGCGCTCTTGCGGGTATTGAGGATTTTGTCTCTGTTGCGTCACAAGACGCGCATCTTACCAATCCTGCGCAAGCCAAGGAGTTTGTGCGAGCCACAAAATGCGACTCACTTGCTATTGCGATCGGCACCTCGCACGGCAGTATGAAATTCAAAGGTAAGCCACATCTTGATTTCAAGCGACTTTTTGATATCAAAAAAGCGGTAAGCGTCCCACTCGTGTTACACGGAGCTTCAGAGATTGATGAAAAAATGCTCACGCGCGCATACAAAGCGGGCTCAACGTTAAAAGCAAGTCATGGCGTGAGTGATGAGTTATTACGCAAGGCTATTAAATTAGGGATTTGTAAGGTTAATACTGATACGGATTTACGGATTGCTTTTACCGCTGGAATTCGAGAAGGTATTATGTCAAATACGAGCGTATGGGATCCACGTGAAATATTGAAACCTGCGTTGAGCGCGATGCAGGAAGCAGCAACAAAAAGAATTAAAGCGTGTGGTTCGCGCAACAAAGCATAATATGAAACAAAGATTAAACGTCATTACTATCGGATCTGCGACTAAAGATGTATTTCTCATCTCAAAGGGTTTTAAAATTATCAAATCAAAAATATTTAGCACCGGTTACGGCGAGTGTTTTGTATACGGCTCAAAAGTAGAACTTGGCGGTGTGTATTTTGATACTGGTGGAGGAGCGACAAACGCGGCAGCGACATGCGCAAGCTTAGGACTTACAACAGGAGTGGTGACAAGCGTCGGAAAAGACGCTCCGGGTATCGAAGTGATCTTAGATCTTAAAAAAAGAGGAGTAGTTGTTTCGCAGATTCACAAACATCCTCAGTTGAACACTGGATACTCAACGATTTTGCTTGCGGATTCTGGAGACAGAACAATTTTGGTGTATCGTGGCGCCTCAAATGATTTTAATCCGGCGTATATTACCAAGAAGTGTAATGCAGACTGGCTGTATCTTTCATCAGTAGGAGGAAACGTATCATTTTTGAAAAAAGTATTTACCCAAGCTCGCAGTAACAAGTCTCGCATTTTTTGGAATCCAGGCGCAAAAGAGTTGGCGCACGGTCTTTCATTTTTAACCCCATACCTCAAATCAACGCATATTCTTTCACTCAATACTGATGAGGCGATGGAGTTGTGTAAAGGTAAGGATGTCGTGACCAATATAAAGAAATTATCAAAGTTAGTGCCGATTGTTTTGATTACCGATGGAAAAAATGGCGCCTACATGGCTCATGGAGATGCTGTGTATTTCATTCCTACCCTAGGTACCAAACCTCTCAACGCAACGGGCGCTGGCGATGCATTTGGTTCAGGATTTTTGTCGGGATACATCAAAACTGGTGATATTTTTGTGGCTGCGTGCACAGGAGTATACAATTCTGACGCCATCATCCAAACGATGGGAGCGAAAAATGGTATTATCACAAAACTACCGTCAAAGAAGCAGTGTGACAGAGTTTCAATTAAAGCAGTAAGTACTAAGTAGCAAGAACTAAGTATAAAATTCCCAATTATATGTCAAAAATATACATTACGCGTAAAATAACTGACACCGCAATCAAGGCGCTCAAAAAAGCAGGGCATAAGGTTTCAATGTACCCACATTCTGATCGCCAAATCCCTCGCAAAGAACTTTTGAAAAATATTAAAGGGTGTGACGCAGTACTTACACTTCTTACAGAAAAAGTTGACGCAGAGTTTTTTAAAGCAGCAGGGAAGCAGCTCAAAGTAGTTGCTAACTATGCTGTTGGCTTTGACAATATTGACCTCAAAGCGGCAAAACAATATGACGTTAAAATTGGAAATACGCCATGTGAAGAAGTGAATGAAGCTGTTTCTGAAGCTTCAATGACGATGATGCTTGCACTTGCAACGCAAATCGTTAATGCTGATGCGTTTACAAAAGCAGGAAAATATAAAACATGGGATCCTATGATTTTTACCGGGCCATCGTTAGTTGGTAAGACGCTTGGAATTATTGGCGCCGGTAGAATCGGTGGAGGACTTGCGCATCGCGCCAAGGAAGGTTTTGGAATCAAGATTGTATATAATAATCCACAAAGAAATCCTGAATTTGAGAAAATGTATGGCGCTAAGTTCATGACCAAAGAGCAGTTACTCAAAGTTTCTGATTTTGTTTCGCTTCATGTTCCGCTTCTTGCGTCAACGCGTCATTTAATTTCAACAAAGGAATTTAAGTTGATGAAGAAAACAGCCTATCTTATTAACACTGCTCGTGGACCAGTTGTAGATGAAAAAGCATTGATTTTAGCGCTTAAACGAAATCAAATTGCTGGCGCTGCGCTTGATGTGTACGAAAACGAACCAGCGCTTGACGCTGATCCATCAGACAACATTTCACTGCGTGACAAAGACATAATCAATAAGCTTATCATGACGCCTCACACGGCATCAGCAACAATCGAAGCGCGTGAAAAAATGGCTCAGATAGCTTCTGGAAATATTATAAACGCGCTCAAGGGAAAGAAAATGATAAGCGAAGTGGTGTAACTATGGAATCCTTTGAATTTGGATATCGTCCACAAACAACCACCATTCAAGCACTCGTCGCGCTCGTCGCGTCGGGCGCTTTGACGCTTGATCAAGAGGTGATGGAGCTCGTTAATCTTCGCAACAAATTCAAAAAACATACACTAGAACTCATTAAAGAAGTTGAAGGTGTAAAAGATTTGTCACCCGAAGTAAAAGATGAATTAATATTGATCATAAAACTTGTAGCGTTAGCCGATCTCACGCAAGAAGATATTACGAACGCTCTCAAGAATCACACGTTTATCATCTCTGAGCAAGAAGCGCTTCGACTCATCACCCTCGCAAAAAAATTTAAACTACAATTTTAAGTCACCCCGCTCCGATTTGTAATCAAATGGGAGAGGGGGTTTGGGGGAGAGGCGAATTAAAAAACCCCGCATTAGCGGGGCAACATGTAGGGGTTTTGGGAGCGCTTCTCGGTTTCGAGACGGCGCTCTTTTTGAACTTTCGCCTCCTCGTTAAAGAGGAAAAACAACAGTCCAAATATGACCACACCCCCAAGAAAATCTTTGAAGCTACGCATGTTTCACCTCCTACAGGTTGCGCAAGTTCAAATCAATGCAATATACCACATTATTTCAATAAAGTCAAGTTAAAGATAGGTACATTCAACTCTCAAGTGCAACACTTTTATTAAAAACCTCTAAAGGAGTTTTCCAGCCAAGTCTTTTACGCGGTCTGGTATTGAGC
>JADLGS010000033.1 GCA_020849205.1 Candidatus Falkowiibacteriota bacterium
AAGAATAGCTCAAAACTATAAAAGGAGTAAAAGCTATGCGTTCGTTTTATCAAAAAAGTCGTACACAGGTTACTGTTGCGATGCAATGGATTGAGGATGTTACAAACATTCATCCTGTTGGTCTTGCGCAACTTTTAGCATTTATTTGGGCGGCGGTGTTGTTGATTGGTCTTGGGTATTCTATTAACTTAGAAGAGACAAAAAAATTGAAAGCTGAACATGCAATGCAAAATTCATCAAAGCATTACTACTCCGGATTTGCAGAAAAAGTACATGCATTTAAAGTGATCCATTATGATAGTAAGATTTCTTTGGTGCAAAAGAGTAACAAACTTACTCGCCGGATTCAAAGTTTTGTGACGTATGCATCTCAACGCAATCAAGTTTCTCAGTTAGAAGTTAAGGCGACGATTAGTATTGAAAGTGGATTTGATTGTCAAAAGAAAAATCCAATCTCAAGAGCTTTTGGCTGTATGCAAATAATCCCTTCACAGCACAAAGTGAGAATTGAAGAAAGTGCTCTTATTTGTAAAACCCAATTCAATGAAAACATAAAGTTGATTTGGGGCCCCAACCGATTAATTAGAAATGATTGCGTAAATATTCTAACTGGAGTTGCATTTTACCGAGAGCTGCTTGATAGATACAACAACCGGTTATTTGCATATCTAGCATATTATATTGGCTCTGCTCGAGTTGATACTATTTTGAAAGATGCTCAAGCCAGTAATATTGATGGTAAGAGTAAAAACTTTCTAGACGTGTACTCCATCGCCCCTTCTGATCATAAAATAGTTCTTGATTTATGCAAATCAAAGAGCTATATGAAGAAAAATACACAGTCATGTGTTAATGCCGAGAAAGAAAGGCAAAGATCGGGTATAAGAAAAAATGACTTTTTGTATCACGTACTCTCTTTCGTTGCCTTGTCTCGACCAGACATTGATCTTACGCTTTTTCACGACCCAATGTATGAATTGGAGTTAGTGCCAGAACAAATTCAACAACCATCAAATCTGCAAATGATTTGGGCGGTGGTTCGAAATATTTTTTCATAATGCACAAAAAAACCGCCCTTCACGGGGCGGTTTTTCTTTTTATCTTAATCTTGCTTTTTGATCTTTGTATTTTCTTAGCTGGTCTTGTCTTGCGCGCGCTTTTTTCTTTGCCTTTCCTTCTTTAGTTAGTCCTTCCTTTCGTTCTTTTTCTGGCGTAAGCACAACTTCAAGCGCTTGATTAATGATGCGCAACACATTTTCTTTGTTTTTTTGTAGATCTCGTGATTCTTGATTAGTTGTTACCAATATTCCTTCGCTTGTAATACTATTTTTTGTTTTTGCAAGAAGTTTTTGCGCTTGATCACTCAATTTTATTTCTTTGATTCCCAACAAAATATCTTTTTGAGTATCCGTTAAACCCTTGCATGTAACAAGATTAATTTTAAGTACCGCTTTTGACTCTGTTTTATTAACGTTTTGTCCACCAGCACCACTCGAGCGCGCGGTTTCAATTGTTACCGCTGGATCATTAGTTGAAATATATGTCATAGTGTTTCTAGTATAACAAAAAAACGACCCATGTTTCCATAGGTCGTTTTTTTATTCTGCGCGACTTACGTATTCTTGTGTTTCAGTATTCACAATAATTCTCTCGCCATGCTCAATAAAGATTGGTGCAGAGATTTCTGCGCCTGTTTCAAGCAACACTTTCTTTGTGATGTTTCCCGAAGAGTTTCCTTTGACTGAAGGCGGAGCTTCTGTAACAAGTAATGTCACTTTGATTGGTGGCGTTACTGAGACAGGGCGTCCTTCGAAATACATGATGTCGACATCTGTATTGTCTTTCATGTACTTAAGTTGCTCCTCGATGGTTTCACGTGTGATAGAAAATTGCTCGTAGGTGTTGTTGTCCATGAAGTAGGCAAAGTCAGCATCTTTGTAGAGAAATTGACCTTTGCTTCGTTCCATATCCGCTTCTTCGATTTTTTCACCTTGTGTAAATGTTTTTTCTAGTACTGAGCCGTCGATAACGTTGCGTAATTTTGTGATGAGATATGCTTTTCTCATCGCTGTCTTGTTGAAGTTAGTATTGATTACCACGTACGGAGCGTTGTTGATCTTTACTACTCTTCCAAGCTTTACATCTGACATGTCAAGCATAGGATTTTGTTTTTATTTTTAATTAGCGAGGGATGTATGGAAGTAGCGCCATAAAACGAGCGCGCTTGATTGAGTTTGAAACCTTACGTTGATGTGAGGCGCATACTCCTGAGCGACGAGTTGGAACAATCTTCATGTATGAAGAAATGAAGCGACGTAAAAGTTGCGTGTCCTTGTAATCAACATCAACGATGTTGTTTACGCAAAGGTAGCAATACTTGCGTGTTTCGCGTAGATTAGTTTGTTTAGCCATAGATAAGTTATAAGTTAACAGTTATAAGTCTTCAGTTAGAAAGGAATGTCTTCAATATTAATTTCATCGTTGCCAGCAGATGATGTTGGCATATCATGATTGATTACCGGTA
>JADLGS010000034.1 GCA_020849205.1 Candidatus Falkowiibacteriota bacterium
GTGATTGCTTCATTGTGTGCACTTAGTATTGCTTTTGTTTGGTTTAATCGAGACAAAGACCTTGTACCACTTTTGTCTCAAAAAGACATCATCACAGCAAGTGCAGAAGATATAAGTGCACGAGATAGTGATGGAGATGGTGTTCGCGACTGGGAAGAGTTCTTGTGGGGTCTAGATCCAAACAAAAAAGATACTAATAATGACGGCATTTCTGATGACAAAGAGCTAGAAACAAAAAAAGTTGCTTTGCGAGGAACAATCTCAATGTCAACAAGTACAGCCACGACAACATTTACCGATTCATTCTCGCGTGAATTCTTTGTTGCTTTTAGCGCACTTAAACAATCAGGAAATCTCACAAAAGCAAATGTTGATCAAATTTCAAAACAAAGCATAGAAGCACTCACGCAAACAACGATCGCTACAAAATACTCCAAAGATGACATTATTATTGCAAGTTCGACACCCGAATCAAAAGCTGCATATAAAAAAGAAATTGCAAAAACAGGAAAAGGTCTTGCAATTACAAAACTAGGTAGAGAATTAGAGCTTTTAAACCGAGCCATAAATAAACCTCGTTCAGATAAGCTCATCGAAGAGCTCACCAAAATCCAACAAATTTACCTTACCCTTGCAGAGAGAACGATTAAAATTCCCGTACCAAACCCGATTCAAAATACACATCTTGATCTAGCAAATACATATTACAAACTCGGCGCCGCAGTTGGAGGACTCACTCAGATCTATGACGACCCAGCATTAAGTGTTGTATACTTTAGTGAGTATCAGAAAGCATTAGAAAAACTTCCCGTAGCTATGGCTGCAATCGGAAAATATTCAAATTAATTCTATGCACACTATCGTCAAAAAAAGTCTTTCACTCTTCTTTGCTCTCACACTTCTTTTTTCACCCTTAGCAGCACCTATTCTTGCACCGAAAGCAGAAGCTCAGATGGGTGGAGCAATTGCGGGGTGTCTTGGTGGATTTATTGCAGGCCTTGTAAGCAGTTTTTTAAGTTTTACTAATGTACCCGTAGATGACACAAAAAACAACATCAAAGAATGTATTGACGCCATTGCTTTTGCGCTTGCAAAAACACTACTTGCAAAATTAACAGACAGTATCATCAACTGGATCAACACCGGATTTGAAGGAAATCCATTTTATATTGGCGATACAGGTAACTTTTTCAAAAACGTTATTAAAGATGAATTACAAATTGCCCTGGATGATATCAAAAGAATAGGAAATCTGTATTTTGACATCATACGGCAGGAAGCTATATATAACGCTCGAAAAACATTACGGGACAACCTGGAATTTACACTTGATGCAAACATAGTCACCGCGGTATGTGGATACGCCGAATACGAAGCGGAAGAATTTTGTAGTGGGCAACTCACCCCCGAAGCGCGCTCAGAACTTACCTATGCCTTCACACGCGGCTATATTCCTTTCCAGTGGAGTACTTGGGATAGTCTTACCCAAAACTGTGGCAATAATATATTCTGTGCGAATACATCTGCGGCAGAATATGCGCTCTACCAACGCCAAGAACGTATTACTCAGTTAAACACCGAACTCAATAGGGGTGGAGGATTTTTGGATCAAAAAGTTTGTTCTGATCCAGGATTTCAAAGAGATCTTGAGGACTGGAAAGCGGAGGTAGAAAGTTATTCGACTATCGACCCTGATTTTGTTGGCCCACCAGAGCCGGGTAGTGAAATCGATCCAAGTACCCTCCCTCCAAGGCCAGTGTGTCCTGGTTTTATTGTCCAAACCCCGGGACGTATTATTGCAGACAAAATAACATCAAACCTTGGTACCTCAGAACGCCAACTCGAGCTCGCTGATGAATTAAATGAATCTATTGCAGCAATTTTTGATGCTCTTATAAACAAGCTCATTAATGATGGTTTAAAATCATTCAAAACTAATGACAATGATTTTGATGATGACGGCAACTATACTGGAGATGACGATTATTATCGCTCTCGATTTAGTAATAATAGCGGTTTTGAGTACGACTCAACAAACACTTCACTTGAAAGAGACGCTGAATCGTGTGAGTTTATTGGGGGAACATACGACGAAGAACTCGAGGTATGTGATTTTGATCCAAACGCAGGAGGTCCTGGTGGCGGACCGCAATATCCATTTACTCTCGATGACGGCACAATTAGTGAGGACGCCCAGGATTTTGCAGCCCTTGTAAACGCAAACCCTGGTAGATGTATCCAGATCGATGAGATTCGTATTGTAGAAGGTGATATTGAACCATGTATTATAGGTGTTTCAAGTGGTGGCGGAGATGATGGTGACGACGATGGAGGTGGAACAACCACCCCAGGAACTTTAATAGTTAATCCGGAACCCCTCGTTGTGGGTGCAAATGGCACCTATACTATTTCAGATGCTCCCGCTGACTCTATATTTGAAGTTTTATATCTTCTTGAAGATGCTTCTACTGCCGAGTTTCTTACATCAGGTGTTACAGATAATGATGGTTCTGGATCAACATCAACAACAACACCAAATATCACTGAAAATGAAGTTACTATCATCATTGATTTTGAAGACGACGATGCGGACATAGAACAGGTAGTGCAAATTAGCCGGTAAGCAACACAATGAACAGGACTGAGGCAATTACCCAACTCAATCAAGAAAGAAAGCGTAAAGAAAATCGTGTCTGGGAAGAGTGGTTTATTACAGAAAGTAAAAATCAAGTTACCGCCGAACGTCTTCAAAAAAGAACAACGGAGCTCAATAGGATTCGTGATGAATACGAAAAAGCTTTATTTCAAATAAA